>DAOUAU010000096.1:0-12103 GCA_034433195.1 Dehalococcoidales bacterium | reverse complement strand
TGGGCAAATGTGAAGAGGCAGTACAGATATTTGAACAAATGCTAAAGTTGAATCCAAATGATAATCAGGGAGCCCGATACCTGATAGGACCTGTACATCATCAAATGGGAAATCTTGAAAAAGCCGTAAAATGGTATGAGAGTAATGGAGATGATCCGGTCAACCTTTATAATCACGGATTAGCGCTGATCCAACTGAACAAACTGGAAAAAGCAGCCGCGGTTCTCATTTCGGGCATATTTTCCAACCCTTACATCGCAGCGATGCTGTTAGGCCGCAAGCGCCCGAAGAGTGACTGGTGGCACAGCAGCAACTGGTCTGAACCGGATTATGCCGCAGATTATCTGGATGACCATGTTGGTTGGTGGAAAAAGGAGGATTTGCCCCTGGAATACATGGGCGCCGTCTGGACTGATCCGGATGTTCAGCAAAACCTGAATGATTTTATCGCCTCCAGAAGAGCGTTGAAGAAAGCCAAAACCGGAGCGGACCGGGTCAGTCTGGGAAGGGCGGGAGATGCTCTGCATAGCCCCGAAAGAGTGAAGAAGATGGCTGCCAAAATATTCAAACAATTTCAAGGAACGAGTCTGAATCCCTAGAAATCAACCCGAGTACAAAGATAGGACAAAAGTCCGCTTTCTCGTGCGCCTGCTTTATCCGGCTTGCAAAGCGTTTGATTGAAAAGGAGTTATGAGAGAAGACGTAATCTCCCCGCCGTTCCTGCCAGACGCGCCGGGCGCTCAGTCCTTTAACCGTGGCCGCTTTCACCTTTTTGTATAATGTTCAGTTGTTGAGCCGGTGGACACCCCGGCCGCTTTTGAGTGTCCGCTAACGCTGTAGCATTCATGCCATATCATCGCTAACCGGATCAATTCAATCGCGTGGTGTTCACCCCACTTCACAGAGAAGTATTTTGCATTCAATACAGAAAAGCTTGTTTGAAAGGGGGATTGGAACAGGTCCCAATCCCCCTTTAAACCTGTAGTTAAATTAAGCTTTGCCGTTCCGGAACACCCTGGTTTCGCCAGCAGGAAACGCGCCTGGAGCGTCCGGCTTGCCATTTTCCATAATGATGGCTTTGGAGTCCTTTATTTCTTGTAAACCCCATATTCTTTGGCGGCTTCTATCATGGCGCGTAAATTTTCCATCTTCGCCCGGTCTATGTTGGCTGAACCGGATGCCAGAATATATCCGCCGCCTTTACCGCAGACCTCAATCAGGTTGCGGCAATACTCTTTGACCTCGTTCGGAGTGCTGGTAAACAGCAGTGATGAGGGCACGTTGCCCATGATACAGCACCGATCACCCAGTATTTTCTTGGCTTTAGCCATATCAGTTTGATCAAAATACCAGCAGACCGCCCCCTTGGGGAATTCATTGATGCTGTCTAACCGGGTATTGAAAGAGCCTTCGGCAAAACAAACCGCCATGATACCTTCTTCAACCAGCGCGTTGATAATCTTTTTTAAAGAAGGCCAGTAGAAGGTCTCAAACTGTTTTTGTGACATCCAGCCGTCAGCTCCTTTGTGCAGAGGGAACATGGCAACCTGGCCTCCGGTGAAGTTCGCCTGAGTAACCAGCGTATTGATCGTGATATCGGTAACCATGTCAATAGCTTTGAGCAGTTTTTCCGGCTGCCGGTACATGTCCTTGATGATTCCCTGGGTCCCGCGAAGGGTGTCTCCCAGAGTATCGAAGGGAGCTTTGCCAAAAACAAAAGAGAACCCGGGATACCCCATGGCAGCTCCTTTCTGAGCAAACTCACCTATTATCATCAGCAATTTGCCAAGTTCTTGACCCGCCTGCATCAATTTTTGCAGCATCTCCTGTCCCTGAGGCGTGGCCAGCGGCAGGAGGGCAATTCCGGCAACAGACTCAATGATGGTAGTGGCAGAACCGAACATGCGGAATGGCTCAAAGGCCCCGAACGCGCGGGGTAAATAAGTCCGGATCCAATAATCGGAAGGATCACGGATGAAGGCATCATATTCATTGGCTTTCATGTACTCGCCTTCAACATACTGGTAACCGTCGCCGTTCAAAGCCAGGCCGTGTCCGGGCCAGGCATACTGTTTATAATCCAGCAGTTCGTAGACTTTGGCCGGGAACATAATCGGAGGCGCGGCAAACATCTCCAGGTCCGCCGCGTATTTATCGTTAAAGGCATTATAGGCTTGCCGCATTTTTTCATAATCGTGG
Organism: Dehalococcoidales bacterium; assembly: GCA_034433195.1. Taxonomy (GTDB): domain Bacteria; phylum Chloroflexota; class Dehalococcoidia; order Dehalococcoidales; family UBA3254; genus DATIKD01. Next base: position 9,904 of record DAOUAU010000096.1, on the reverse strand, counting down.
ATACCGGTATTGTAATCCAGTCCATATTGATACATCGGCATAGCGTCAATGGTCAAAGAAACGGGCACCCGGTCAGGTTCTTTGACATTGTAAGCATCGGTGGTTCTTTTCAGGCGGCGAAAGTAAAGTTCCCTGGCATCCGCGTTAACAAAATTAATCTTTTCCGCGGAAGTCAGCGCCCGATTAAAGCGGTTCTCTCTCTTCTGGGCGGGAGTCAGCTTTGCCCATTGCTCAGCCATTAAGGGATGAATGTCCAGGAAATTCTCAGTCATGTTCAGCTACCTCCAAAATATTCTTTATCCTCATTTTTTATGCCGCGGCCAATCCGTCATGCCACCGGTCAGCCATGGCTGCGCTACACTTTAATGTCTTACTTTTTAACCGCCGACCGTCATCATGGAACATATTCTCAATCGGATGCACGTACCTTGCTACCAGTATATATACCTGGACATCGGTTTGCCAATTCGTCCTGTTGCTAAAAAGGCGGTTCTTATGCCGGGCTTAAAGGCTGATTTGGAAAAACCAGTAAGATATCCCAAAATATGGACTAATTATAGCACCAGTGTACATGTACGACAATGCATAATAAACTCAGGTTTTAATGTTCTGCCATCATGCCGGAAGCTATCAGCAATTTGACAATTCCAATCAACCATGTAAAACTTTGGTCAAGTTATAATAAAGGAGATCATCAGTCATGAACCGCCAGCAATTCCTGGAATACGCCGATCATTTCAACAACCGCCGCTTTGACAAGGTGGTCAGTTACTTCTGCCCGGATGTCACAGTAGAGTATCCCGATAATTTTATGGGCCCGAAGATTCCTGGCTCAACGGGAAACACCGTCCACGGTCCGCAGGAGTTCATTGCCAAATACCAGGCACTGACCTCTAATGTACGCGAAGTCCTCAACGTGGGCGTTTTCATTTCCAGGGGCCGCCATTTCTGTGTCGAACTGATCACCGAGTTCCACGTTTTTCGAACTCCGCCGGAAGGTTCACCGCGCGGTTGGAAAAAAGGCGATGTGATAGTTATGAATCAGAATGTGCTCTATGATCTGGACGAACGAGGGAAGTTTAAACGCATTCGCATTTTTCATCACCGTTACCTCGACCCCTCAAACGCGAAACACCAATAAAACAGGCGCCAGTTTCCTGAATACCGATCAATGACAGCGTCAGGTATTCCCAGTCATGATACCTGGGGTTAGCAATGGTCAAATCCCGCACCATCAGCCTGCCGGGCTAAACCTGTTGTTGTCATTAGTCCATTCTGAGGGTGGTGCGGGCCAGGTCCCAGGCGTATTCATAAACATGCAAACCTTTGCTCATGCCTACCAGTTCGCCGTCTTCAACCCCTATTTCACTGGCCATATATTCTTTTAACAACTGGATGGCCGCCAGATTTGACGGAAAACCGGCCCAGAGGTCCCAAGAGCGAAAGTAAACCATGAAATTCAATTTATTATCGCGAATGCGGGTATCAATGCCGCGTAAACAGGGGGGATCGTTTAAAAAGACAGAATTTTCATCTCCCACGGTCATATAGGCCTGATTGGTGTTAGGCCCCTGTTCCTTATACATCTTGATGATTTCTGGAATTTGCTTCTCAAGGTACTGGCCGTAAGTATACTGCTCCCCTTCGCCGCGGTGAGATGTCATCAAATAGGGCAGGTAGGATTCCACATATTCCACTGTGGAAGGCGGTGGGACGCCCTGAGGTACATCTGGCACCAAAGGACGGGTACCGGGGTATTTGATACGGACGATAATCAGTCCCAGTTCTTTGCGCTGCTGCCCGGCAAAACTACCGCGCTCTATTTTATAGGTGTATCCTTCAGTCAGAGCTTTCTTGAGACATAAAAACCAGGCTTCAGAGAGGTCACGGGCTTCTATCACAGTGATTTCCAAAAACTACCCCCTTTTTTCAAAACACCCGGGGCGGATTATCTACGCAAACGCACGTAAAATTGTTCATTCTAAACCGGGTGACTGCCGCTGCCCATTGCCAGCAACACCATTCCAAACCGTTATCAGCGGCATGGCTTCCAACATCCAGCTCATTTAATACTATATCATCCTGCGATAATGAACGGAAATCAACTCGGCAACCATGTATTCGCCTGAACCTTTTGAAAATGTGCTCTTGACGCCTGCGCGAAGCGCGAGTAGTATTAACTATAAATGACTGGCTGATAGTGGCAAATACCAGCTCAGATGATAATAGCCAGCTTTCTTCCAGAAGACACAACCAACAATAAATGACGCGTTATATTATTATCCGTGTAATACAGGCTTTTATTGCCCTGATTGGAATCGGGATAATGGTCTTTTTCCTGGTCCGTCTCTCCGGTGATCCCACCAGACTTTTGGTGTCTCCCACTTCTTCTCTCGAGCAGCTTGAGCAAATCAAGCGTAACCTGGGACTCGACCGGTCGGTGGCCATGCAATTCATCATTTATGTTAAAGACATGGCATCCGGCAATTTAGGCATTTCCTTCTTTCGGCAAGAGCCGGTTATAGACTTGATTAAAGAATCACTGCCCAATACTTTAAAACTGGGGGTGCCGTCTGTTTTGCTGGGACTGGCGCTGGCGCTGATACTGGGCGTCATGGCAGCCACTCGCCGGGACTCCCTGTTTGATAACGGTATAAAATTGCTGGCGGTCCTGGGCCAGGCGCTCCCGGGTTTCTGGGTGGCCATCATGGCAGTTTTACTATTTGCTGTCACCTTACACTGGGTACCCGTCGCGGGAAACACCAAACCCTCCCATTATATTCAGCCGGTAGCCACCCAGATATTCTTCTTACTACCGGGCATGATGCGCCTGGTGCGTTCCAGCCTGCTTGATACGCTTGACAGTGAGTATGTTAAGCTGGCCAGAATCAAAGGATTGTCCGAAAAGGCTGTCATCTGGAAGCATGCCCTGCGCAATGCTTTGATCACGCCTTTAACCACCGCCGGCATGATAGTGTCCGGGCTAATCAGCGGCGCCATCATCACGGAAAATATCTTTAACTGGCCCGGGATGGGCCGCACCATACTGATGGCCACGGTTGCCCGTGATTATCCGGTGGTGCAGGCCATGACTTTAATGATTGCTGCTATGGTTTTGCTGATGAACTTGCTGGTAGATATCATTTATGCCTACGTTGACCCACAAATTCGTTACGGGAAAATATAATGAAGTTGAGAATAACACCGTTTGTTCTCGCGACTGCTGACGCGTGTTTCGGACAGAATCAGAAATAATCGGGTAGACTTGAGATAGACCATGATTGAAATGAATGATGTTGCCAAAAGTAAAATAAGGGAAATCTATGCCAACAATCCGGGTAAATATATCCGGATTGTGGTTGAGGGAGACGGTTGCGCAGGTCCTTATTTTGGGTTGTCTCTGGATGAGGCAGGCTCCGGTGAAAACCCCACCAGGGTTGACGGGATAGATATTTTAATCTCGGATGCGGCACAAAGATATTCTGAAGTAACTACCATAAATATTTTCATCAACCCTGCCGGACAGGAGTAACTTCCGGAGCTAAAGGCAATCAATGCTCATGGCCTGCGGCCTGAAATGGTTTTATCCAGGAGATCTACTGCCGTCAGTTTGAAAAAACCCTCAAAGAGCGGCGATTCAATATGACAATCGCTCTTTTATGCCCACCACCGGCAATAACATATTCAGTCTGCACTCCGTAACAGCAGGAACTCGTCACTGACTGCCCACTGACCCGTAATGCCAACAGTATCCTTCTGTGATGCTGGATTTTTAGCCGGAACCCGGAAAAGCATCCACTTTCAACTGTTTGAAGCAAACTGGAGTTTTTTTCGCAAAAGCTGGCAACCCATTTTCCAGATGATGTAGAAAGGCCGAAGCTTCCTCCCTGGATAGAAAACAGTGAAAGTCATGATGCCAAAATCTCCAGTCAGAGAGCCATCAAGTATCCCTTGCTGGCAGTGTCCAATAATCCCCGCTGGAGAGCGCATGCCAATCCGGATGAATCAACCGGTTAATGAAATATCCGCCAGCCAGGTAAAAAAGGCGGATGGATATCTTGACGAATTAACTTCATCCGTCACGATAACCCAATCAATATCCGGCAAGTTTAAAGAAACTGTTGTAGTCAAGACATCATCTGACAATTGTGACATCCCTGACATCGCCATCAGCGGTTGGTTGTCACTTGTCAAACTTACCCAGTCTCAGTTGAGTCTGAGCTTCCAGCAAGTCATTGATCAGACCGGCCGCTGTATTTCTGGTTCAATTTCTTAACCTGATGCAGTATTTGGCCTTTCAAAAAGGGCGAAAGTCAAGCCAATTGGGCATATTTGGTGGCGGATATTGACTTTTCCGGATGGCTCAAGAGTTGGTATCACTGGTCTGGGTACAATTATGGAAGGACTCTATCGAGAAAGGAAACCAGCGGCTCCTGCAATGAGCTTTGAAATGATGGAACTTAAAAAAAGCCAAGTTGCCTTGCTGCAGGTGCGCAGTACCACTATCAGGAAATGCTTTTCATAGAATACCAGCGCTTCCTGGCAGCAAAGCCGAATTTTTCTATTCCCTATTTGGGTTTGAATGCGGATACTTTGATACTGGAGATTGAGCCGGATATTTCTTTTACCTGCTCAGGAGTTATCTTTAAGTTATCCATAACTACCCTGGCTGCAGGGTCAGCGATAAAGCAATCAAGAGGATAATTGGCTTCATCTATGATTTTGATATCCCCAAATCCGGCAGCCTTGATAGCTTTAATGTAAACAATCTTCTTCAAAGCCCCGGAAAGGCAACCGACATAAGCAGCAACAGATTGTTTAATGAACTCCGGAAGTTCTTTCAGGGTTACGATATCGGAAACCATGATTCGCCCACCTGGCTTTAGTACCCGGTAAGCCTCCTGAAAAACCTTTTTCTTATCCAGAGAGAGATTGATGACGCAGTTAGAAATGATTATATCCACGGAGTTATCAGCCACCGGCAAGTTCTCGATTTCTCCAAGGCGGAATTCTACATTCTTATAATTTCCCTTGCGAGCATTTTCGCGAGCCTTATCCAGCATTTCTGGAGTCATATCTACACCGATAACTTTGCCTTTGGCACCAACCCTGGGAGAAGCCAAAAAACAATCAAAGCCCGCCCCGGAACCCAGATCCAGGACAATCTCACCTTTCTTTATGGAAGCCAGCGCGATTGGATTACCACAACCCAGACCCAGGTTGGCACCTTCGGGGACTGAGCTTATATCCTCATCACTGTAACCTATGGTTTTACTCAGGGTCTCAACTGTACTTACCTGCGGACCGCATTCACAGCTAACCGAACTGGTAGCTTTTTGAGGACCTCAGCAAGAGCCACTTTGTTTAGCTACTGAAGCATAACCTTCTCTGACTTTTTTATGGATCTCTTCTTTTTTCATTGTTTTCTCCTTGAAAGTATTACACCCGGTGCCAATAAGAAGAAACAAATCTATTCCTGATCCCTGCTATAGTAAGGACATTTTTGCTGGGCGCATTCCTTGTTTCTTAATGGATAAGCACAACGAACTCTACCGGTTTGCGGTAAGTTGATACCCAGATTTTCGCGCAGGAAATCCACTGTAGATCGTATCGCAATCCGGGACGCTTTTTTACAGCAGCGGGGTTGCTCATCCAGCATTCTGGATAACGCCTGACTGGTAGCCGCCAGGGCTAAGGTTCTGGTTTTACCAGTTAAAGGGGTAGCTCCTGAAATAACGCTGACAGCTATCCCTGCACCGACTGCGGCTCCACAGCTACCGTATAACCCGCACCAACCACCGGGAACTTTACTTCCACGTTCAATGGTTTTATCCACGGCTCCTTCTGGCAATTGATAGCTGCTGTTTCCGACTGCCGCAACAATAACTGCCGGAACAATCACATGATGCTCCGGCCCATGCATGGGCACCGAGGGGTGACTAATCACCTGTTCTAGAACGGTAGTTGGATCAGCAGCTTTAGAAGCAGTCAATATCTGCTTTAAAACCTCCAAAGCGGCCTTACTGTGGCAGATATCACATACGTAATGTCCCGACGGGCAGTAAATATTGGTCCGCTCTTCTTTGCTACACAGAGTACAGGCTTTGATTATCGATTCTGTGGCATAGACCAGCGGTCTGGCACACACTCCGCAGTTATTAACTGAGGGCATGGAGGATTGCTGTAGATTATTCATTAACCGGTACCTTTTCGATACATTTCTTCGCATCCTGAGACCGGAAGTACCGGCGCTGGAAATACAGAGCCACATTGACCAGGCCAATCAATACAGGCACTTCCACCAGAGGACCAATGACGGCGGCAAAAGCTTGTCCGGAACCAATCCCAAAGACCGCTATGGCAACAGCAATAGCTAACTCAAAATTGTTGCTGGCGGCGGTAAAGGCAATAGTTGCGGTCCGGGAATAGTCTGCCCCCGCTCTCTTCCCCATCCAGAAGGAGACCAGGAACATGATTACAAAGTAGATCAGCAAGGGGACAGCGATCTTTACTACGTCCATAGGCAAGTGGACGATGACTTGTCCTTTAAGAGAGAACATGACGATAATAGTGAAGAGTAGCGCTGCCAGAGTAATGGGACTGATTTTAGGAATAAATTGCTTTTCATACCAATCGAGCCCCCTGGCTTTTTTGAGCGCAAAACGTGTGATCATCCCGGCAAAGAAGGGAATACCCAGGTAAATCAAGACGCTCTGGGCAATTTGCCAGATTGTAACATCCACCGTTGAACTTTGAAGTCCAAAATATTTAGGCAGGATGGTGATAAAAATATAAGCATAAATCGAATAGAACAGAATCTGAAAAATAGAGTTGAACGCCACCAGACCAGCCGCATATTCGTGATTGCCTCCAGCCAATTCATTCCAGACAATTACCATGGCGATACAGCGGGCTATACCTATCATGATCAGGCCCATCATATATTCCGGCAAAGGCCACAGATAACCCAGGAACACTATTGCCAGGAAAAACATCAGTATAGGACCGATCACCCAGTTCTGGATCAAGGAGAGTCCTAAGACCCGCCAATTCCGGAATACCTGGCCCAGTTGTTCGTATCTTACTTTGGCCAGGGGAGGATACATCATCAGGATCAGCCCGATGGCAATGGGTATGGATGTTGTCCCCACAGATAAGAGATCAATAAACCTGGAGACGCCGGGAATAAAATAACCCAGGCCAACTCCCAGGGCCATGGCTAAAAAGATCCATAGTGTTAAAAAGCGATCCAGAAAAGATAATCGAGGTTGCTTACAAGTCTGCGCGCTCATTTCGCAACCCTTGAATTATTGCATTGAATTCCGAGTCGCTTAGCATCTTTGAGGTGTTCCCGATCCAGATTTGCTACTTCGTTTTCTATCAGACCTTTCTCCACAGCATCTAAAAAGAGTGATCTGTACTCCTCTAGATCAACTCTGTCAATCGAATAGTATGCCCACAGTCCTTCCCGGCGAACTTTGAGAAAACCGGCATCATACAGCAAATTTAGATTACGGGATGCCCGGGTCTGGGAGATATTAAGTACTTGCATTACTTCGCAGACACAACATTCTCTTACCATGAGGAGGTTCAATATTCTGAGTCTGGTTTCATCTGACAGAGCTTTTGTTGCTTTTACCAGGTCCCTCATCAATCGCTCCCTTATATGCGCTTATTTAATTATAGTTTAGCATGTTGCGAGCTGACTATCAATCTGGAGACGCGGAGTTGACCGTAAGCCGGCTTCTCAATTGCAAAGGCAGTTACTGCTTTCCCGCAAGGTTCTTCAACTCTGTCCCTGGGACAGGGTTTCTTACGGCTGATTTCCTTCAGGGCGGGATCTCCGTCTTGTGCATAGAACTGTTGAAAGCGCTAGACACTGTCTCGGGGATATCCCATTACTTTCCGGGCTTGAGAGACATTCCCTGATGTTTTGGATAATCTGATCAATCCCGGCTTGTTCTGGATAGTCTTCGGTCCGGTTGTCACCTAACATCGCCTCCTGTCCCTGATTACTTATTTACCGGAAATGTCAGATTAAGTCTGGACTACCTCAAATAATCCGTTACGATAATCAAGCCAATATCAGGCAAGCAAAAAAATGTCATGAATATGTTTCCGTCTACCACTCCAACTGGCATTCAAGGCTTATGCTTTTCGCCAAAAAGTATAATCCAGGCTGTTAACTAAAAAGCCTCTCTCCCGGTCACACTTCTAATCATACTTGACCGGCGGATCCGGCAGCCCGCAGCTTCCGTCCTTGCAATCACCTTCAGATGTAACCGGCCGCCACTTATCAATGGAGGCGCTGCCGGAATAGCCGTAATCCGCGGCTTTCCACAATGGACTGGTCTCTCCGCCCACCACGATGATATTGATGTTGTCCGGATTATGATATGGAGCAATCAGCGCATCGTCCGGCAGTTTCTTCCAGGAAGCATAAGGCTCCACGCCCTTATAGGCCTGTGACGCCACCAGCATATCTACATAATCGGTTTTCCAGAATTGTCCGTTAGGCATTTTAATGTTCTTTGACATCCAGCGGCAGAAATCCTGCTTGCTATCAAAGCCCTCATTCTCTTTCAAATTCCTGGCTACCAGCGGATCCATGATGATCGTAGCCGAGGAGTTAAGCGGAGGCATAACCGCTAACTGGATATTCAGTTCCTCTCCGATTGAGCGGTTGGCGGCCGCACCCGTGCTGTTCAGGAAAGTCCATCCCCTGAAGATACTGACCACGCTTTCTTCAGCTTTGAAACCTTTCCCGGTATGAAAGGGCGCCCAAACGCTTCTCTCTTCATTTTCACCGCAGCACATATTGTTGTAGGTATGATTATTTCCCTGTGAACTCCACAGGGTGGTGCGCAGTTTGGCATAACCGTGACAAATGCTCAACAAAGTCCAGGCCCTTCCCAGCACTGAATTGGCCATGTTGACGGCGCTGAACGCACCAATGCCGCAGTTCATGCCAATTTCTTTACGGATGGGGCCGTTCACTAAAAGCATGGCTTCAAAGGGCGTGGTTGACGGCATGAACGAAGGTTGTTTGGTGGCGGCAATGGCCAGTATCACAGGGAAATACTCCGGCCTGGCTCCGGCCATCACGGCAATCACCGCAATATTAGAAACGGTGTATTTGACAATCTCTCTGGTATCAAACCGGAATGATTCGCAGGCTATCTCATCCGGAGCGGCACTGGTCCCGGCCAGCATTTTTTTGACTCGTTCTTCGGTAGGCAGTATTACCGGCAAACCGTCCGTCCATCCTCTTTCATAAAAAAGCCGCTGTAAATTATCTTCAGTATCCGGTTCCAGCAGCAGAGGAACAGCGCCCGCTTTTACCGTGGCAGCAGAATCAGCAGCCACAGATTTTTCCTTGACCGGTTTCGTTAACAGGTCAATTATTTCATCAATTACCGGTTTACCGGTATGCGGGTCATTGCCCACAATATATTTGTCCAGGGCTTCAGGAGACAGACCGATCACTGGATGAGGAGTATAAATGATGGGCACAGATGCAGTTCTGGGGTCGGAGTCCGCCACGCTCTTGTACTCATAGGTGGAGACGGGAACTGCCGGAATCCCGTACACTTTTTCAAGTTTGGTGCTGCCTGCAGCGACCGCTGCAACACAGCCCGGTCAGCCGGCTACGCCAAGCACGGCGGCGTGGCCTTTGGCTTTTATTTCTTCCCACAGTTCATTATTGTCATCCATGAACACATTCCCCGGTTTGCGCTTGCGTATGGTGGTAACGGATGGCATATGAGCGGCAAACCACTTTTGTAACTGCATCATAAACTGATAACTGCCGCCAAAACCGGTATCCACCAGATAGACCGTTTTGTTCTCTAAAGTTTCCGGCCTTTTAGCCATATCAGATGACAAAGGGGGAGCATTCATGCCC
>DAOUAU010000095.1:0-3819 GCA_034433195.1 Dehalococcoidales bacterium | reverse complement strand
CATGGGGATAGTGCTCAGATTGCTGAGCGCCCAGACCTACCTGGACTAACAGCTCGGCTACTTTGGTTTTAATCTGTTGTTTAGTCATTTTGGAATTCACTGAAAGCGGTTCAGCTACAATGTCGCGCACCCGCATTCTGGGATTCATCGAACTCCAGGGATTCTGCTGCACCGCCTGCACCCTTGGACGGTATTCCTTTTTCAACTGGACACTGGTCATCTTGTAAATGTCCTTGCCCTCAAAAAGTATACTGCCGGAAGTCAATCTTTCCAATAGCAGCACGGCCTTGGCGGTAGTAGTCTTTCCGGCGCCGGATTCTCCCACCAAACTGAGCGTCTTGCCCCGTTCAATGGTAAATGAGACACCGTCATTAGCTCTGACATGACCAATGGTGTGTTGTAAAAAGCCGGCTGTGACAGGGTAATATTTGACCAGGTTGCGTCCTTCCAAAAGAATATCTGCCATGATTCAGCAATCCTCCAAAAACCTGGAATTGACCTTAATATTATGAATCAAAGGAATTATTTAGCAATTTTCCAACAACAAACCGATTGCCCCACCCCGGTCTTGATTTCCGGCGGCTGTTGCTCTTTGCAGATATCCATTTTACTCTCACAGCGAGCGTAAAAACGGCATCCGGGCGGCAATCTGGTTAATGAGGGCGGCTGCCCTTCGATCGAATATAATCTATCGTACCGGCGGTCCAGCCGGGGTACTGAATTCATCAGCGCAATGGTATAGGGATGTTTAGGGTTTTTAAACAGATCTCTGATGGTAGCCGTCTCGACGATTTTTCCGGCATACATCACCGCCACCCGATGGCACATTTTAGCCACTACCCCAAAATCATGGGTGATAAAGAGAATCGAACAATTAGTCTCGTTTTGAATATCTTTGAAAAGGGCGATGTACTGTGAGGCAATGGTAGCATCCAGCGCGGTCGTCGGTTCATCGGCAATGAGCAGACGGGGACGGCAGGACATGGCGATGGCGCCCACCGCGCGCTGTCTCATACCTCCGCTCAGCTGGAAAGGATAATCAAGCATGCGGCGTTCAGGAGCCGGAATTCGCAATAACCTGAGCGCGGAAACCACCTCTTCCTGGACCTTATCCTCAGAAAAGCCGCGATGCAGCCGTATAGATTCAGCAATCTGGTTGCCGATGGTAAAAACCGGATTGAGCGATTGCATGGGATCCTGCAAAATCATGGAAATCATCTTGCCGCGCACGTTGCGCATGGCATTCTTGCTGAGCTCCAATAGATTGACACCTTCCAGAATGACCTTGCCCCCGATGATGCGGCCGGCCGGTTCAGGCAGCAAGCGCAGGATAGATAATCCGGTGACGGTTTTTCCTGAACCGGATTCACCGACGATACCCAGCGTTTCACGCTCAGCTACTTCGAAGCTAATTCCATCTATGGCTTTAACTTCACCCTGGTTGGTAAAGAAAGAAGTCTTTAAATTTTCAACCTTTAATATCGTTTCGCTCATAGTCTCCTTAGCCTCGGGTCCATCTTATCGCGAATCCAATCACCCAGGAAGTTACCGGATAAAACCACCAGCCCGATGGTGATGCCGGGAAAGAGAGAAATCCACCAGGCGGTATCCAGATAAACCCGGCCGTCAGCCACCATGGAACCCCATGAAGGGGCGGGAGGAGGAATGCCTATTCCCAGGTAACTGAGCGCCGCTTCAGCCAAAATCATCATGCCCACCGCCATGGTTACCACCACAATCAACGGGTTCACTACATTGGGGAATATATGCCGCAGCATTATTCTTAGAGGAGAACTGCCGATAATCTGAGCCTGGGCAACAAAATCGGAAGAACGCAGCCTGAGCGCTTCTCCCCGAATCAAACGGGCATAGGGCGCCCAACCCAAGATCGAGAGCGCCATTACAACGGTAAAATAACCGGGTCCCATACTAACTGATAACAGCATGGCCAGAAGCAGGCCGGGGAAAGCCATACTGATATCAGTAAAGCGCATCAGGAAAGCGTCAAATTTGCCTCCCATATAACCGGCAGTGATGCCTATCATAGTGCCGATGAAGGCGGTTATGCCAATTACCATCAGCGAGACGCTCAGAGAAACCCGGGCTCCCACCATCAAACGGCTCAAGACATCCCGGCCCAGGTTATCAGTTCCTAAAATATATTTCGTGGTTCCTTCCTCCATAAAAAATGGAGGCAAACGTCTTTCCAGGATTGAAGTCTCCAAAGGATCGTGAGGCGCCAGCCATGGTGAAAACACGGCCATTATAATCAATGTCCCAAAAACAATGCTGGGCAATATCAACGCCAGGTTCTTCATGACGCGTGAGCGCCGTGACACACCATATTTTTTCAAATTGCTTTTAGCTGTGGCATCAATTGTAGTTTGCATATATATTATGACTTCCCGTATCGTATTTGCGGATCAACATAGGCATAGGTGATATCTACCAGCAGGTTCATCAAAATAACCATGCTGGCCATCAGCAATGTCAGGGCCTGCACTACCGGGAAATCACGGGCATATGTGGCGGTGATGATCAGCCTGCCCATACCCGGCCAGTTGAAAATATTCTCGACGATGACTGCGCCGGCAATCAGTCCGGAAAAAATCATACCGGCCGTGGTCAAAGGAGTGATCAGTGCATTGCGCAGGGCATGCTTCCAGATGACCGTCCTTTCAGGCAATCCTTTGATTCTGGCCAGTTTGACGTATTCACTGTCCAGAGTATCCAGCATGCTGGAGCGCACCAGACGCATCATGCCCGGCAGCGTGAAAAATACCTGCGCGCCCACCGGCAGAATGAAATTGGCAAATGAAGTGTGCCCGGCTACCGGCACCCACTTCAGGGTTACTGCAAATATCAGGACCGCCATCAAAGCGACCCAGAAACCCGGCAGCGCCTGGCCCAAAACAGCCAGAAATTTTACCCCGTTATCAAATATTGTGTCTCGCCGCGTAGCGGCCAGCACCCCCAGCGCCAGCGCCAGCATCATGGCAATTATAAAAGACGGAATACCCAGCTTCAGGGTATTGGGCAGTGACTCTCTGATCAAATCAACCACCCTCTCATCGCGCACAAAAGAGCGGCCTAAATTGCCGGTGGAAATGTCCTTGATATAATACCAGAATTGTACGCCGACTGATCTGTCCAGGCCCAGATTCTTTCTGATTTGCTGAAGCTGTTCCGGTGAAGACGTCGGTGATACCAGAAGCTTGGTGGGGTCTCCGGAAAGGCGTACCAGGAAAAAGACCAGTACCAGGATTCCAATAATAGCCAGGAAAGCCTGCAGCAGGCGGATTAAAATGAAACGCGTCATTTATTTTTCCTTTTTGTTTTTAGGAAGAACAATCATCGTGACTTACACGGCATTATTTTTTCTGGGCCAGAAACATCCGGTACATTTCAGTTAGTTCGTGATCACCGGAGGCTTAATAGCCTCCGGTGACCTTCTGATGAGGTAGAATGTGAACCTCGAAATACTATCTCTTGGCGGGTTGGAAGCCGTCATAAGCATCCGCCGTGCTTATCCAGTTCTTGCCGGTCATGGCTCCGACGTTAGGACCTACCACCATCAAGGGTTTAACGATGCAGACCGGAGTGCTGATATACAGGGTCCGCACATAGAGTGAGAAAGCGGTCCATTTTTGAACGGCCTTGACGGGATCCAGCTCACTGGTAGCATCTCTATACATCTCATCGGCTTTGGGATCATTGGCGGTATTATGGGCGCCCCAGGAACCGAACATGTTTGAGGCATGATAGGTGCTGTTCTGAGTGCTGCCAAAAACCCAGACGAATATCCATCCCACATTGGGA
>DAOUAU010000094.1:0-2656 GCA_034433195.1 Dehalococcoidales bacterium | reverse complement strand
CTGGAAAAGGCTTACGGCGCGCGCATTTTGAAGCCAAATGGTGACCCTCTGGGCGAACTGGTGCAAACGATTTTATCCCAGAATACATCAGACATTAACTCACGCCCGGCTTATCAGTCTTTACGCCGGACCTTCCCTGACTGGCAGCAACTGCTGGAGGCCTCACCGGAAGCCATTGCCGGGCCCATCAGATCCGGCGGACTGGCCCTGATCAAAGCCCAACGCATACAAGACGCTTTGCGTGAAATAAAACTCCAGCGCGGCCGGTTAGACCTTACATTCCTGGATGACTGGCCGGTTAAAGAAGCCCTGGAGTGGCTGAAACAACTCAAGGGAGTGGGTGACAAGACCGCCAATTGCGTACTGCTGTTTGCGCTGGGGAAACCAGCCTTACCGGTGGATACGCACATATTCCGGGTTTCTAAAAGGCTGCGAATGATCCAGCAGAAAGCCACTCTGGAGGAGTCTCATCAGAAGTTGATAAAAATAGTGCCGGCTGAGCGGATATACGCTTTTCACGTTTTGATGATCGAACACGGACGCCGGATTTGTTTGGCTCAACGGCCGCGGTGTCAGACATGTTCCATAAAAGATGATTGCCCGGCCTGTCATACTCCAACCGGAAATCTATAACTCGCCTGAAAAAAAGATACTGAAGAGGGAGTCAATCCATGCCAGATACCAACTTTTCACCAGTTGATATCACCATTAAGCTGAAAACGCAGTTCATCGGGCAGAAAGTGCTCTACTATCCGTCACTGGATTCAACGATGGAGGCCGCCCGCCGGGAGGCTCTGTGGGGCGCCCCGGCCGGCACGGTGATCATAGCCGGCCAGCAGACCGCCGGCCGGGGCCGTTTGCAGCGCGTTTGGCTCTCGCCGCTGGGATGTTTGGCCTTTTCAGTCATCCTGAGACCCAATCTGGCGTATTTGCCCTACATGGTGATGCTGGCCTCCTTGGGGGTGTTTTATGGGATCCGGGCATTGACCGGCTTGCGACCTCAAATCAAGTGGCCTAACGATGTTTTAATCAATGATAAAAAAGTCTGCGGTATCTTGATTGAAAACGATATCCGCAATAATACGCTGCACCATACTGTAATTGGGATCGGCATTAACGTCAATTTCCGGGTACAGGATTTTCCTGAAATAATCGATATCGCCACCAGCCTTTCGGACCAAACCGGACGCGAATTCAGCCGCCAGGATTTGTTGTGCCGCTGCCTGACTGAAATGGATACGCTCTATCAGCGTCTTCCGGAGACACACTATATTCTGGAACAGTGGAAAAAGCACATGATCACCATCGGACAAAAACTGCAGGTCACATGGGGCGATAAAACCTTAACCGGTGTGGCTGAAAGCGTGACCGCCAGCGGCAACCTGCTGCTGCGTCAGAAGGATGGGAAGTTGATCGAAGTGCTGGCCGGAGATGTCACACTACAAACTTGACTGAACAAGCCAACTATCCGTTTTAACCGGATTGTCAGTCAAAAATACCATCCCGGCATAACCAAATCCACCAATGATCAGATCTGCAGGTGCACTTCTACCGGCGCTCTTTCGAAATCGCCAGCGCTCATCAACCGCCGGTGTTTAAGACCGGCCAGAGCCGCTACATAACGCTCAGGAATGATATCCAGCCGGGTGTTGTAAAAAGTGGTCACCTGATTGAAGTAATCACGAGCTAGAGCAATACGTTGTTCGCTGTCAACCAGCGCACTGTGCAGCTTTAGATAACCCTCAACAGCCTTTAATTCGGGATACTTTTCCACCAGAACCCGCAAGGTCAGAGTCAAGCTCTGATATTCCGGGCCGCTCTCTCCGGCGGGAGTGGCGGCCATCTGTGAGCGCAAAGCCACCAGCACCGTTTGAGTGTCCTTCTCATGCTGCTGATAGGCTTCCAGTGCCTTCACCAGATTTGGAATCAAATCAAAGCGCCGTTTTATCTGAACATCCACCTGCGACCAGGCTTGCTGCACCCGGTGTTTCAGATTAATCAGATTATTATAGGTGGTCCAGAGATACACCAGTAATGAGATCAGACCATATATCAAAACCATGACCACCCACGGCTGCCAGATCAATCCTGAACCAGCCCCGGCCTGCATTTGCCAACCGAAGGCGCTTCCCAACGCGGCCAGCAAACCGAATCCCATCCACATCCAGAACCAGCCGGCATAACCCCGGCTAATCTGTTTTTCAGTAGCGGTAGAGATAATAAAGAGAGAAGACTGTTTGTTCTGAGCGATTTCAGCCGCCACTATATCCTGCCTCTGTCGCGCCTGCCCCAATACATACAGCGTGATGTGCAAGGGCAAAGCCCGCTCAATAAAGCGGCGTTGATGGGTTGAATTAGCTATAGCCGTGGAGAGTCCATGGGAATAATAGAGGGGATTTGACCGGTTGACCTTCTGATTAAAAGTGGAATTGTCCCGGATTTTTGCCCCGTCCGGAATCACTCGAATGCCCCCGGAATCATCCTTCAAATAAAAAGGAGCTTTTTCACCGCCGGCCGCCACCTGT
The DNA here is from genome assembly GCA_034433195.1 of Dehalococcoidales bacterium. Taxonomy (GTDB): domain Bacteria; phylum Chloroflexota; class Dehalococcoidia; order Dehalococcoidales; family UBA3254; genus DATIKD01. The sequence goes on along the minus strand of DAOUAU010000094.1, from coordinate 131 downwards.
TTCCAGCCGCTCTCCACTTTCGTCCTGGTCTGCATTCGACCTTTGGAATCCCGATAAGATTCCGTCACCGTGCGCCGCCATTCTTCTTCCACCTGCCAGTGGTAACAAACACATTTTATCCCTGACAGCCA
>DAOUAU010000093.1:0-1537 GCA_034433195.1 Dehalococcoidales bacterium | reverse complement strand
TTGTTATACGGCGGCAGCGCCCTGGGCGTAGTTTTTGCCGGTGATTTATTGACGTTGCTGGTCTTCTGGGAGATCATGGCTTTGTCTTCCGTTTATCTGATCTGGGCCCGCCGCACTGCTGAATCCCGCGGGGCCGGCCTGCGCTATCTGATGGTCCATCTGTTTGGCGGAGCCTTGCTGACGGCCGGCGTACTGCTGCACTATTCACAGACCGGTTCGCTGTTATTCAATCATCTGGAATCCGGCTTGGCCTCATATTTGATACTGCTGGCCTTTTGCGTGAATGCAGCCGTACCACCGCTGCATGCCTGGCTCTCCGATGCTTATCCCGAAGGAACTATTACCGGAAATGTCTTTCTCAGCGCCTTCACTACCAAGACGGCAGTTTACGTGCTGGCCCGCGGATTTGCCGGCTGGGAAATACTGCTCTGGGTGGGAGTGGTGATGGCGTTATACGGCATTTTTTATGCCGTGCTGGCAAACGATTTCCGCAGGCTGCTGGCCTATCATATTATCAGCCAGGTGGGCTATATGGTAGCCAGCGTGGGAATAGGCACCACGGCGGGCATTGATGGAGCCAGCGCACATGCTTTTACCAATATTTTTAATAAAGGTCTGTTATTGATGGCCACCGGTGCCATCATCTATGCCACCGGACGCCGCAAACTATCCGAACTGGGCGGGCTGGCCAAAGCCCTGCCGTGGGTGTTAATTCTATATATGGTCGGCGCTTTTTCCATCTCCAGCCTTCCGCTCTTCAGCGGTTTTGTCAGCAAATCCATGGTTATCTATGCTGTCAGCGGGAGTGGTTCCGGGACAGCGGTTCTACTTTTATACATCGCCGCAGTCGGTACTTTTTTATCGGTCGGATTAAAACTGCCCTACTATATCTGGTTTGATAAAAAAACCAGCCCGGCAACCCCGCTGAAATTAAACCCCATTCCGCCCGGTATGTACATCGGTATGGCTCTGACGGCGGTACTATGTATTGCGGCAGGAGTGTATCCGAACATCATGTACAATATCCTGCCGGGCCGGGGGGACTACCACCCCTACACCACCGGGCACATCGTTGAAGCGGCTCAGTTATTGATATTTACCGCCATTGGCTTCTGGCTGTTTTTAAAACGGCAGCATCCAAAAGACTATCTGACACTGGATACGGACTGGTTTTACCGCCGTCCTGCCAATCTGGCCTACCGTATATTCATCGTGCCGGTCAGCCGCGGTTTTGGCCTGATTGAATCTCTGTCACTGCGTATTACGGCGGCGTTGTCTGCAATCAGCGCCAATCCGCTTTTCTACCTCTCTGACAAATTAAAACCGGCATTCAAACATGAAACCCACAAAAAAGCCGAAAAAATGCCGGAATATGATGCGGACCGGCAAAGGTTAGCGGTAGAGCCCATGGTGATAATCATCCTGTGTTTTTTGTTGATACTCTTAGGCTGGGGATTGTTTAAACTGGGGTAAAGAGCACGGCTCTCCGCCAAACCGGCAAAGGCATGGATGCGAGTTTGCAACAGACCGGGGCGCC
>DAOUAU010000092.1:0-6248 GCA_034433195.1 Dehalococcoidales bacterium | reverse complement strand
TACCGCGCCCACCAGCCACCACCAGGCATCAAGCTGAGAAGGCAGTTCGTTGCCGGGAATCATTTTCAGTTGGCTGTTATCCCGGGAAGGGCCGGTTTTATCCTCCCTTCCCGCGAATATTCTACCAAAATATTTGGTGATTTTGGGAGCAGGCAATTATTCCCTACTTTACGTTTCTATTTCAACCATTTATTGGCGTATTGATCAATCAATCCTTCGGCCTTGATAGCTTTCAAACCGGCATTAATTTTTTTCAGCAAATCGGTTTTCTTTTTAGCCACCGCGATGCCGTAATACTCATCAGTGAAAACGCTGCCGACCGCTTTTATTTTGTCCGCATTTTTCCCCACATAAAGCAGCGCTACCGGATTGTCACAGACTACCGCCTGTACCTGGCCGTTGATCAAATCCTGGAAGGCCAGGCCGATATCATCATAGGGTTTAGTGGTAGCGGCCTTAATCTTTTGAACTTCAATATCGCCGGTGGTGCCGAGTTGAACTCCAACCAGGCCGCTGAGTGTATCTTTGCCGGTGATAGCGGCGTTATCTCTTCTCACTACCACCAGTTGTCCGGCAGCAAAGTAGGGATCAGAAAAGAGCATATCTTTTTTCCTGCTGTCAGTGATGGTAATAGAGGAGATAGCCGCGTCATACATACCCTGGGCCATTCCGGCCAGCAATGGATCCCAGGCTACATTCTTGAATTCCACGGTTAAGCCCTGGTTAGCGGCGATGGCGTTCATAATATCGATATCCATACCTTCGATGGCTTTGGTCTGCTCATTCACAAACTCAAAAGGTGGCCAGGTGGCATCAGTGGCAACGATGATTTTGGAGCCAGAACCGTTAGTGTTACCGCCGCATGCGGTTAATATCAGGCTGGTTACAAAAAGCGCTACCAGACCGAGCCAGAGTAACTTTTTCATTTGAACCCTCCTCTTCTACATTGGTTTTATCTGGATACATCATACCAGACTTATTTTGCTTTGTTAAGTGAAAATTCATTATTGCCCAAATAAAACTTAGTTTTACCTCTGAATCATAAGCTGCTAGCTTAGTTACGGCATTTCCGCTTTGCGGCTAACCTGCCTTACTGCAATTAACCCCTGAACGGTATCAAGCCTGACTCCAAGCCCATTTTTTGATTTTTGACTGATGGCGTTGCTTCATTATTCCGGATTTTCTTTAATTTTGTCGCTGTTTGACATAGAATAAGGATGAATACACTCTAATGGGAGGGCTTCTACCTTGAACGACAACACTTTTCATATCGGAGTTTTGACCGGCGGAGGCGATTGCCCCGGACTAAACGCAGCCATCAAGTGGGTAGTCAAGACCGCATTGGAATGCCGTTTGGAAACCAACTGTGAATTCGCCTGTAAAGTATCCGGTATTAAAGACGGCTGGAAAGGACTCACTTTTACTGAAGAAACTCAGTCACAGTATGTTGTGCCGCTGACTGAAGAGATGGTCAGGTCCTGGGACCGTCACGGCGGAACCAACCTGGGCACCTCGCGGTATAATCCTTACAACCCCAAAAAAGACACCTCGGAACTGGTGATCCAGAACATTCATAAACTGGGATTGGACGTCTTGATTACCATCGGCGGTGAAGATACCCTGGGGGTTTCCGCTCAACTGGCGGAAAAGGGCATCAATGTCATAGGAATTCCCAAAACCATTGATAAGGACCTGGCGGGCACCGAATATACACTGGGATTTGAAACCGCGGTAGAGACCATCACTGAAATCGTAGACAAACTGCGCACTACCGCCGGTTCTCACAGCCGCATTTTTGTGATTGAAATAATGGGTCGTTCAGCCGGTTGGCTGGCTTTAAAAGGTGGTGAATCCTGCGGCGCTTTTATCACTTTGATTCCTGAATACGATTTTTCTTTAGACCGGGTCAATGAATTAATCAAGGAAGGCCGCCAGGCCGGGAACCGTTATGACATTATCCTGGTGGCCGAAGGCGCCAAACCAGTTGGCTTCAAACCTATCATCAAAGATGACACGGTAGACAGCTTCGGACACGAGTCTTTGGGTGGAATCGGCGAATTCTTGTCCCTGCATATCAACCGGTCTCTGGGAGTGGAATCCCGCTGCGTAGTGCTGGGACACATTCAGCGCGGCGGCGCGCCCTGCGCTTTCGACCGCCGCGTAGGACGCTATTTTGGTATTGCCGCCGTCAATCTGGCCCTGCGCCAGGAATTTGGCCGTATGGTCAGCTTAAAAAACGGCCACCTGACATCAGTTCCCATATCAGAGGTGGTTGGCAAACTGAGTACTGTAGATATAGCAACCATGTACGATACGCTGCGTTATAACGGCAGCCGCAGTATACTGAACAAACTAGGAGACACAAATCTATGAGTGCAAAAAACCAGCCGGGTCAAATGAATATCATGGTCAGGGAGATGGTCTTTGGCAATCAGGGGACGGTTAAACAGAAAGAGATCAGAGAAATAGCTGCCGCGGCCGGAGTATACCCGGCCAGCATTCAGGCGTTATATGAAAATATCGGAAAGGGCCAATTTCCCGGCTTTACTGTGCCGGCCATCAACCTGCGCGGTATTACTTATGATATGGCCAGAGCGGCTATCCGGGCAGCGCTTAAAAATAAAGTAGGCCCGCTAATTTTTGAAATTGCCCGTTCGGAGATGGGTTACACTCTGCAAAGTCCGGGTGAATTTGCGGCTGTGGTGATGGCTGCCGCCCTGGTTGAAGGCTACCGGGGACCATTATTCGTGCAGGGCGACCATATGCAGGTCCGGCGCAAGAATTTTTCCACTGATCCGGTTAAGGAATTGGATTTCGTACGCGGTTTGATCAAGGAATCGGTTGAAGCCGGTTTCTATAACATTGATATTGACGCCTCCACACTGGTGGACATAGAGAAACAGTCACTGCTGGACCAGCAGATGAACAATGGCAAGATTACCGCCGGTTTGACTCAATTTATCCGTTCCATCCAGCCCGAAGGCATTACTATTTCGATCGGCGGTGAGATTGGCGAAATCGGCGCCGGTAATAGCACCATTGAGGATTTGCGGGCATTCATGGTTAAATACTATGAATTCTTGCCCACCGGTATGAAAGGAATCTCCAAAATCAGCGTGCAAACCGGCACTACCCACGGCGGCATCGCCCTGCCGGATGGTAGCATGGCTGAAGTGAAATTGGATTTTACTACCTTAGAGCAACTCTCCAAACTGGCCAGGTCTGAATTCGGCATGGGCGGTGCAGTGCAGCACGGTGCTTCCACTCTGCCGGATGAACTGTTTGATCTCTTCCCCAAAGTGGGTACCCTGGAAGTCCATCTGGCTACCGGATTTCAGAATATTGTCTTTGATTCCATACATTTCCCCAAACCTTTGTTGGATCAAATCCAGACCGCACTGAAGACCAAATATCCTGGTGAGCGCAAAGCCGGAGATACCGATACCCAGTTCTATTACAGCACCCGCAAGCGCGCTTTCGGTGATTTTAAGAAAGAACTCTGGAGCCTGCCTGAAGATACTCTAAAAAATATCGGGCAGGAATTGGAAGACCGCTTTGCCCTGTTATACCGTAAATTGAATGTGGTCAATACACGTCATATTCTAGAGAAATTTTACCCGGTTTAATAAGAGAATTGTATCAGCGCCGCCCTTGCCGTTAAGGTGAAGGAGGCGCTGAAGAACGCCCTTTGGCCATCTGATCAGGCAGGGACAGGAGTCTGATTGATGACACTGCTAGAAAATATTCAAACGTATGCCAGCAGCCTTCCGGCCGAACTCAAGGAAAGCCGTGGTCTTTACGACTTCTTCTTCACAGTGGCTGAGCGTAAGGTTTTTCTTTCACGGCAAAGGCTGGAGTACCGGGCCAAGTTCAAGATAGATGATGTTAACCGCATCTTGATATTCACGGAATTGCTCAAGGAATCAGGTTCAGGATTGTTCTCCGGAAACACCTCCGGCTTCGTATTCAAAACAGAAACGTATGATATTAAAGGCAAACAGCGGGAAGGCAGCATTGAAGAGCAATCCAAACTCTTCTCACAAAAGTATCAGTATAAAATTGAGTATCAAACAGTGCGTTCTAAAATGGCTGCACTGGCTGAAAAAGCCGGTTATCGTTTTCAATACCAGCTTACTGCCCTGGGATTATGAGCGCTGAGTACTCCGCTGATGGCTTTCCGCCGGTAAGCTGAGACCGGTATCTTCTGAAATTGGGACCGGGCGGTTATACCGCCTGTTTACTCTTTGTGCCTGCCTCTTTTTGCCTTTTATACTTTGATTTCCCATTTTTTGCCGATTGTGATTATTTTGTGATATTTTTCCTGGGATATTGATCATTATGAGAGCTTCCATACTTATGATTACTCTTTACACGGCAGGTTAAATCCGGGTGCAGATCGAAATGCGGGAGGCCTTTCAGTATGTTGAGCAGGTTCCAGCGTGCCACTCCGATGCCTTTTTGCAACACTATGCAATGGCGGATAATAGAACCCCCGGTTCATTCTCAGGATAACTGGTACTATACCCTGGTACGCCGAAAGGACGCCGAATGTATTTGCCAACCGGTCACCAGGAAACAAAAGGTTTAAAAATATACGGTCTTTGAACGGCAAGGAACTCTGGTCAAAGACTGCCCCTGATCCTTAAAACCTCAAAACACTCTCCGGCCAGTTGATTTGAAATATTGAAGGGAGTATGATGCAAACAGGACAATACCAAGGATGAAACGCTGTGGATGATAATGTTTGGGAATACCCCTTCGGGGATTTGTATGATGATACGGACCTGATTTTTCACCGGCCGGAAATTGATGACCGCAGCTTGAATCAGGCCAGCACGCTCCTGATCAAATCTATCATCACCAGCGCATCAAGATTCGATCCTCTTTTATTATTTTGATTAGCTATCTGACCTTTTACAGTGTGTCAGCCTCAGCTATCTCATCTTCTGACCTTTGACGATCAACCTGTTGTTAATGCCCCAACCCGTTAGGTTGGCGGAAAATCAGCACGTTGTTATGTCCACCAAATCCGAAAGAATTAGCCATGGCAGTTTTAATATTAACCTGACGCGCCATATTGGGGACATAATCCAGATCGCACTGCGGATCCGGATTGGTCAGGTTGATAGTCGGCGGTGCGATCTGATTCTGCAAAGCCAAAACCGTAATGACGGCCCCCATGCTGCCGGCCGCCCCCAGCAGATGCCCGGTCATGGACTTGGTAGCTGAAACCGGGATTTGTTTCGCGCTCTCCCCAAATACCTTCTTGATCACCGTCGTTTCCACCCTGTCATTCAGCAATGTGGCAGTGCCGTGGGCATGAATATAATCTATATCCGCGGGTTGCAGCCCGGCATTATTTAGACTCATCTGAACCGCCCGTGAGGCTCCTTCACCATCAGGAGCGGGTTGAATCAGGTGGAAAGAATCGCTGGAGGCGCCGTAAGACACTAATTCAGCCAGAATCGGAGCTCCGCGCTGACGAGCTGAATACGCCTCTTCCAGCAACAGCACCGCCGCCCCTTCTCCCATCACAAAACCATCTCTGGCCATATCAAAAGGCCGGCAAGCTGATCTGGGGTCTTCATTTTTAACTGACAAAGCCCGGATAGCATTGAAGGCTGCCATCACCAGTGGAATGACCGGCACTTCGGTGCCGCCGGCCACCATAGCTCTGGCTTGTCCCTGCCGGATCAGATTGAAACCCTGTCCGATGGCATCACTGCCGCTGGCACAGGCTGAAGAGGGTGAATAACTGATGCCACGCGCGCCCAGTAATAAGGATATCTGGACCGCCGCGGCATCACCGGTCATGGTAGGCGCCAGCGCCGGACTAACCCGGTCCGGTCCGGACTCCGAGAGAATTCTATATTGTTCACAAACTGAGAGCAATCCGCAAACGCTGCTGCCGATGATAACACCAACATCATCAGCATTGGTGGAATCAATCTTCAATCTGGCTGATTGCACCGCCTGCAGACTGGCAGCTACCGCGAATTGGGTAAAGCGGTCCATATGGCGGGCTTGTTTGCGATTGACATAGGCCGCCGCATCAAAACCTTTGACCTCTGCCGCAAAGTGCGTTGAAAAGCCCTTCGTATCGAAGGAGGAGATGTAATCCACTCCAGATTTTCCCTGCACCAGAGAGTCCCAAAAAGTGGGGATATTTTGTCCGACAGCGCTGACTACACCCAATCCGGTTACTACTACCCGTTTGTGTCCGTTCTGATGATTTTTACCTTCCATTT
>DAOUAU010000091.1:0-6732 GCA_034433195.1 Dehalococcoidales bacterium | reverse complement strand
CATCCGGGGTCGCGGGGTCGTTCCTTGAGCAAACCTTTTTCCTTGGGTTCCATCATCAGCGGCATAGTAAGAAAGACAGAATCCGCCAGGTTGACCCAGAGAATATGGATCGGGGATAGCGGCAGTCCCAGAGCAAACAAGGGCACGAATGGAGAAAGAATAATGGCCGCCATCACCAACAATGCTTGTCCGCCATTGGTGGGCAAGGTGTAAAGGATAGCCTTTTCCAGATTGTTCCAGGCGTGACGGCCTTCTTCCACAGCCGCTGCGATGCTGGCGAAGTTGTCATCGGTCAGAATCATGGAGGCGGCTTCTTTGCTAACCTCGGTCCCGGTAATGCCCATGGCAATACCGATATCGGCCGCTCTCAAAGCCGGGGCATCATTGACGCCATCACCCGTCATGGCTACTATCTGACCTCTTTTCTGTAACTGACGGCAAATTCTCAATTTGTGCTCAGGGGCTACCCTGGCGTAAACTGAGACCGTATTTACCTTTTCATACAGCTCTTGATCATTCATGGTAGCCAGTTCTGAACCGGCAATCACAGTGTCTGCCCCATCGTCAATAATACCCAATTGACGCGCTATCGTTTTCGCGGTTCTGGCATGATCACCAGTAATCATGACAGTCCGTATTCCTGCCCCTTTGCATCTAGAAATGGCTTCGATCACCTCTTCACGTGGAGGATCTATCATCCCCTGTAACCCCAGAAATATCATTTTGCTGATATCCTCGTGATCAATGTTTCTTTTATCGGAGGGTACATGTTTGTAAGCCATGCCGATTAATCTAAGACCTTCAGAGGCCATCCCTTCTGATATTTTTAATATCTGGTCGGTTTCAAGCTTCTGTACGCCGTTGTCAGTTAATTGATTCTCACACATCCTCAAAATTACTTCGGGCGAACCTTTGACATATAATGAGTTGTTCTTTTCATCTTCATTAAGGGTAGCCATATACATTCGTTCGGATTCGAATGGAATCTCATCCAACCTGGCCAGTTTTTTTGTAATGCCGGCCTTGGCAGCGGCAACTACCAGCGCTCCTTCAGTAGGATCTCCAATAATGTCATATTTCCCCTGGTTATTTTTCAGGCTGGCGTTACCGCAAAGGAACCCTGCTTTTAAACATTCAAACAAGGGAGTGTCTTCCAGAACAGACACACCGGCCTCTCCGTTTACAGTAAATTCACCGTAGGGGTTGTATCCGGCGCCGCTTACCGAATAGGCTTTCTGGCCGGTATACAGCTTGACTACCGTCATCTGATTTTTGGTAAGCGTACCGGTTTTATCAGAACAGATGACGGTGGTGCTTCCTAAAGTTTCGGCTGCCGGTAACAAGCGTATCAGAGCATGTCGTTTAGCCATTGTTGAGGCTGACAAAGCGAGGATCGACGTTACTATCATAGGCAACATCTCCGGCACAGCCGCTACGATCAGGGCAATGGTAGCCAGGAAGCTGTATGAAAAACTAAAGCCAACCAGATAGCCTGATAATAGATTGAGTCCGCCCAGAATCAAGATGGCAATGATCAAAGTTTTGGTAAACTGGCCAATCTTGCGCTGAAGGGGAGTAGTTGCCTTTGATGTTCCCTTGACTAATTTGGCTATCTTGCCAAACTCGGTGTTTCCTGCGGTAGCTACCACGACTCCCCTGGCAGAACCGCGGGTGATAAATGTCCCGTTGAATACCATGCACAGTTGGTCTCCAGGAGCCAGGTTCGATTTTGTTATGGGAAGGGTGTTTTTTTCCACCGGCAAGGATTCACCGGTAAGAGCGGCTTCATCAACGGATATTTCCCTGGTGAATAACAGACGCAGATCGGCTGGAACACGATCACCGCTGTTCAGAATGACAACATCTCCAGGCACCAGCTCCCTTGTTTGAATAACCTTTTGTTCTCCGTCACGGATGACCAGGCATTCCCGCACAATCATACGGCGCAAGGCTTCCAATGCCGATTCAGTTTTACCTTCCTGCACAAACCCCAGTACTACATTCAGAATAACCACTGCCAGTATAACCCCTGTTTCCGGAAGCATATGTTCACCCTGTAAAGTAAGGAATACCGTAATCACCGCCGCGACTAAGAGAACATATACCATAGGGTGATGGAACTGACGCAATAAGCGCATCAAAGGGCTGGTTTTGGAAGATTCTATTTCATTCGGACCATACTTCTTGAGACGTTCAAGGACTTCACCAGAGCTAAGCCCGTCGGTCCTGGAACCTACTTTATTGAGCACTTCCTCAACGGACAATTGGTACCACTGTGCATTGTTTGGCATATTAATTTACATCCTTGTATCGATATCAGTGCGTCTGGATATCCTGGATACTCAAACAGCATATTTGGTATTGATTAATGGTTCTTGTTAGTGTAAATTGAATTTTCTGAAGCGCGAATTACCCAGATCACCAGGTTAAGCGCGTTGCCAGTCCAGAATACTGAGATGGTAATGACAGTCAGCAATTGTGACGCTATTGTTTTTGATTACAGAGTGTATGAACCGAAGTAAGCGCCGAACTCTGTATGTTTCGGATAGCAGTTGTAAACATCAACACCTGGATTCTGATATTTAATCAATTATATATTATATATGAGCCGGCACCGAAAAGTCACTCAGCGTGATCTGGTCAACTGCTGATCACCCCTTGTTTGACAATATCCCGGTGCTCAGAATGATTCGCCAAAACTAGATTCTATGCTATAATGTTTCCAGAAAGATAGTTAATAGTTTATTAATGATTTTGGATTCCAATTCACTGAATCAAAACACCCTGGATATCCTGGTGCAGCCAAAAGCTGAGACCGGCGGACAAACTAAGAAACTGGTTGATACAGGAGAAGAATAATGCCAGAAAAGTCATCTCAGGAACTCTACCAGGAGCGTTTAAAAAGAGTCAACGATTGTTTAGCGATGAAAGTCCCGGATAGAGTTCCGCTTGAAATAGCCTTTGGTTATTTTCCGGCCAGATATTATCCTGGCATCACCTGCGAGGCAGCATATTATGATTACGACAAGTGGCTGGCGGCCTGTATGAAAGTGGTTCTGGATTTCGGAGCCGATTGGAGCAGCGTTCAGAATTATTTTCCCGGACGGGTACTGGAACTGATTGATCCCAGGTCACTGGCCTGGCCGGGACACGGCACCTCCGGACTGCACTCTCATCAAGCTATAGAGGGCGAATTTATGAAGGGCGATGAGTACGGCGGGTTCCTGGGAGACCATACCGATTTCATGCTGCGTTCCTATTTACCGCGCATTTCCGGAGCCATGGCACCTTTTGCCAGGATGCCATCAATAACCAACACCATGGGCGGTTATATGGGCGCCATATCATTGGCCATGGGATTCAGCGATCCCGAGATTGCGAGATCAATTGAGACTTTACAGAAAGCCGGCAATATCCTGCGCCAGGAAGGCCCCAGAATGAGCGGCATTACCCGTGAATTTGAAAAATCAGGTTTCCCCAATTTTGTTACTGGAATGGCTCTGGCCCCCTTCGATGCTATTTCGGATAACCTGAGAGGGATGAAAGGGACAATGCTGGACATGTACCGGCAAGAAGATAAAATCCTGGAGACCTGCGATAAGGTTTTAAAAAGCACTCTGGCCAGAACTCCGGAAGCTACACCTGGCAAAATCAATACTGTTGCTATACCGACTCACCGCGGTTCGGAAGGTTTCATGTCTTTAAAGCAATTCAAGAAATTATACTGGCCCGGCTTGAGAGCGCTGATTGAGGGTTTGATTACCAAAGGACAGACACCGCTGGTGTTTTTTGAAGGAGACTATACCTCCAGACTGGAATCTTTGCTTGAATGTCCGAAGGGGAAGGTTTTTGCCCATATGGATACTACCGATATGTTTAAAGCCAAAGAAGTCCTGAATGGTCATATGAGCCTTTCCGGCAACTTGCCGTGTTCCATTTTACAGACCGGGACTCCTGACGATGTCCGGGCGCATGCCAAAAAGCTGATTGATATTGCAGGTAAAGACGGGGCCTATATCATGTCAACCCGCAGTCCGGTGGATGATGCCATAGCCGAAAACCTCAAAGCATTGATTGACTTCACCATTGATTACGGAAAGTACCGGTAGAGAAAAATAAAAGAGCTGGAACAGAGGGGAAAACGCAGGTTTTCCCCTCTGTTCTTTAACGGGGGCTACCAGCCAGAACAGCCTGCCAGGACAGTTCCGCAACAAATTACAAAGAGTATTATTTCAGGCGTCAAAATGGCATAATAATTGAGAACAACCTGAATCAAAAAAAATCAGGGGCTTGGAAGGTATTATTTTGACACAGACAGACTGGTTGAAACTTTGGAGTGAACTGGTTTCTTTTAATTACCAGCCCAGAGATGAAAACAAGACGTTGAGGTATACGGCACATGCCCGGAAAAAGAGCGAACGGCCGGACCCTCTTTTAGATTATGTTCTCTCTCAGGTTGATGGAAATGATACTGCAATAGAAATCGGCCCCGGCAGCGGACGCTGGACCATACCGCTCGCGCACAAGGTTAAAATGTTGACCGCGATAGAACCATCCGCTGAGATGGCAGAAATCTTGTCACAGAATATAGCCTCAGCTGGTTTGAATAATGTGATCATCCTGCCTGAAATCTGGGAGAAAGCAGAACCGGGCAGGCACGATATTTGCGTGTGTGCTCATGCGATGTATAACAGTCCGGATCTGGCTTTTTTCGTAAGGAAAATGGAAACGCAGGCTGAGAAACTATGCGCTCTGTCAATCCGGATTCCACCCGCAGATGGAGTGATGGCTGAGTTGGCTGAAGTGATTTACGGCCGCAGGCATGACAGTCCGGATGCCATCATTGCTTTCAATGCTCTTTACAGTTTGGGAATTTCTACCAATGTTTTAATTGAACCAGGGATATTGAATTGGGTGAACCGGGATATGGCAGAGGCTTTTATCAGGGCCAAACGCCATTTGAGACTGGAAAAAAATAGTCAGTTTGATGATATCATCAGGAACGTTCTGAACAGCAAGTTGAGATTGATCGATGGCAACTACCGATGGCCGGACGGGATGAGATCGGCACTGTTATATTTTCAACCCGGAAAGAATGTTTGAACCATTAACAAATTGCGGAGATGAGTAAAAGTTGGACAACAAACCGATTATCGGGATAACTATGGGTGATGCCGCGGGGGTGGGACCGGAGGTTGCGGCCAAAGCTTTGATGGATGAGACCGTAACTGCCAATTGCGTACCGCTGCTTATCGGTGATGCCGCTGTAATGGTAAAAGCTAAACATCTGGTGGGCAACCGATCGGAGTTGAAATTGGTGGGTGACAATATGCAACTTGACCACTCTTCGGGTGTTATGAATATGCTGGATTTGCATAATCTGAAGTCAGATGAATTGGTGATGGGTAAGATTAGTGCAGCCTGCGGCAGAGCCAGTGTGGAATATGTTATCAAGGCCGCACAACTGGCGCTGCAACATCAGATAGATGCTATGGTAACTGCACCTATTAATAAGGAAGCCACCCGCTTGGCCGGTTACGGTGAACTGGGGCATCTTGAATTGCTGGCACATTATACTGACAGTAAAGAGTACGCCACCATGCTGGTGACTGAAAATCTGAAAGTGGTGCATTTAACAACTCATTATTCCCTGCGCGAAGCAATTGTTCGGGTCAAAAGAGAACTGATACTGGAGCGCCTGCAGTTAACTCACAGATCCTTTAATAATTGGGGTAACTCTCATCCGGTAATCGGAGTTGCGGCTCTCAATCCTCACGGCGGCGAAGGCGGGCTGATAGGCAATGAGGAGATTGACGAAATTCTACCCGCGGTGAAACTGGCAAATGAAATGGGGATTGATGCCCGGGGACCCTATCCGGCGGATACGATATTTAACCGTGCCTTAAACGGTGAATTTGATGTAGTACTGGCTATGTATCATGATCAGGGGCACATTCCCATCAAAGTACATAATGTAGCCAGGAGCATTAGTATCGCACTGGGACTGCCTTTTATCCGTACTTCGGTTGACCACGGCACGGCTTATGATATCGCCTGGAAAGGCAGGGCGGACGCTCTCAGCATGATAGAAGCAATCAAAGAAGCGGTGAGATTGGCAGTGAAAAGACTACAGATCAGGCGTCAGATTTCAGAAAACGCATATCAATCCGGAAAGAAAGATAGGTTGATCAACAATTCTTACCAGATGAATAATAAAGTAAATGAGTAAGGGAAGGAAAAATGCGCAGCGATTCAATAAAAAAGGGCATTGAAAGGGCTCCCCAGAGAGCGGCATTGTACGCCGTAGGGGTAGGTGAAGAGGATTTAAAGAAGCCTTTCATCGGGGTAATCAACAGCATTAGCGGAATTTTCCCCGGTCACTCCCATTTGAGCTCTGTTGCGGAATGGGTGAAGATAGGGATACGCGAAGCCGGCGGAGTGCCCTTTGATTTGAGCACCATCGCCATGGGAGAGTGTATCAATGACGGTCATCCCGGCATGCGTTATAATTTGCCCAGCCGTGAGTTAATCGCTGATTCGGTTGAAACCATGGCACAGGGTTACGCTTTGGACGGGATTGTTTTAATCCCTAATTGCGATAAGATTGTGCCGGGCATGCTGATGGGAGCGGTAAGGGTCAATATTCCGGCCGTATTTGTCAGCGGCGGACCGATGCTGGCCGGGCGAATAATGACGGACGGAAAAATAAAAAAATTAGACCTTTCAAAAGTG
>DAOUAU010000090.1:0-3540 GCA_034433195.1 Dehalococcoidales bacterium | reverse complement strand
GCGGTGGGCGCGCTGATATTATTCGGCACTACTCTATTTGGTAGCTCTATTATTCTGGATAACAATGCCACGGCAATATTTGATTTACAATGACCGCATGGTGATAAAGCTTGGCGGGCCTTTTTCATTCAGAATAGCTTTAGACAACATAAACACTGCCAAATTGGCCAAGCCTGATGACACGATTGCATATTCCGGCCTGAAGTTCGTCACCACTTTTTCTGGCGGAGTGGAAATTATCTGGCACAAAGGCTGGAATTTGGTCATCACACCAGAAGAACCCTCTGCATTCCTGTCACTGCTTGATGGGGCCCGCCAACTTTTTTCAAAACGAACCGGGCATAACCGCTAAACCAAAAAACCCAATTTTGAATTCACATATCCCAATATTGAACAGTCATAAAACAATTTGCTCCGGGTTTGTTTCTCAAGGACGACATAATGAATACTTCAATTGGTTATAATACTGAAGTCAATACTTTGTGAGCGTTTGTGTCAGCATTGGCTCTTGTCTTTGGCCGTTTTTGAATTAGATTTGACCTCAATAGAGGCTTAGTAAGCCGTTGGCCTGATTGACAAAATATCAAAGCAGTGAGACAATGTGGAAACGGTTATCAAGTCCCAGATGACGGTATATCGTTGAATCTCATTATGTGTTTCGGGAATCTCCGTAATTGAAAACAGAATACCGGGTACTCCTTAAAAGGATATTTCTGATTACTTTTTTAGCGGCTGTAATGCTGAACCTGTTAGCTTGCGGCCAGGCTTCAAAAAGTACTACCCCCTATATGCCTGCCTCCCAGGCTGCCGGCAAGACAGAGCCCTCTCCGCTGACCGTCCTTTCGATTGCGGGTGGAGATATTTTCATTATGAAACCGGGAGACAAGGAATGGATCAAGGGTCAGGCAGGAATGACCCTGGGCAGTGAGTATAAAGTTAAGACGGGCGCTGATGGACTGGCTACCATCACTTTCTTTGAAGGCAGCACCATTGAATTAACCGGGGATACTGAACTGGTCCTGGCTGAACTGGGTATCAGCGGGACCAGCAGTACGATCAAGCTCAAGCAAACCCTGGGACAGACTGTCAGCCGTGTTAAGAAACTGGCTGATTCGGCGTCACGTTACGAAATCGAGACCCCCGCGGCGGTGGCGGCTGTGCGCGGCAGTATCATGTTTGTTTCTGTTGCTCAGGATGGTAAAACGGTAGTCGGCAATATCGAAGGGTTAATCAGCGCCATAGCCCAGGGTGAAGAAGTCAGGTTGCCGGAAAATACCCACGTCAATATCGCTCCCGGATCTCCGCCCGAACCTCCGAAACCTGGAGCTAATCCACCGGCGCCAACTCCCACACCTTCGATTCCGGCAATTACCCAAACTACCCCGGTTACACCGCCGGATACGGATATCGCCGCTCTTACCCTGAGCGTGCATTCCGATATCCAGAAAGCTTTTCCCGGTGATTCCATAAAATACAGTTATGTTGTGGGCAACGGCGGTGATGTTTCTTTAGCCGGGATATCAGTAACGGCTAATCTGGCCGAACGAGCTGAGTACGAGAGAGGAGATAAAAATACCAACAATGTCCTGGACGTGGGTGAAACCTGGATTTTTGTATCCTCCTATGTAACTAAACCGGGGGACGTGGGCTTGTTGACCAATGCTGCCACCGTTTCGGGTACCAGCCTGAAAAACAAGCCGGTCACGGCAGCCTCCACTGCTAACGTTGAAGTGACCGGCATTTTCGTAAGAATAACCAGCCTTAATGAGAACACCCGGTTCGGGGAAATTATTACGGTAGCCGGAACGGTGAATGATCGCTCAATTAAACAAGCTGTCATGATCTTTAATGGTGTTCAGACCGCACTGAGTGTTGATAATGGTCTTTTCAGCACTACCGTAAATCTTGTCCAGGGGACCAACTCTATTACAGTGACGGTCACAAAGGCTCCTGGAATCACCGCCAGTGATTCAGTACAACTGGTCTCTGTCTATGTTCCGCCCGCGGAGCAAAAGCCATCTTATCCAACCGGTCACCCGTAACCCGTGCCACATCAAACACACTTTTGTGGTGTTGTAATACATCAATTGGCCTGAAAGGCTTCAAAACAGGGTGAATATCACTATATTGATTCTGGACTGAAGGGAGAAATTAGCATGAACTGGTTTCAGTGGCGATCAAAAGTCCTGGTAATTACCGCTGTTCTTATCATGCTGCTACCGCTGCTGGCCGCCTGCGGCGCCAAAACTGCCAGCCAGTTGATGGTGAAAAATAATGTCAAAGCGGCTGACTTCACTGCTTTGACAGTGTTATCCAGGATCACGGGAAAGGTTCTTGTTTCAAGAACTGGAGAAGGTAAATGGATTGTAGGCCAGGACGGCATGATTTTGGATACCGGGGCTAAAATAAAAACCTCGCCGGGTGGTAAGGCCGCCATCACCTTTTTCGATGGCACGACGCTGGATTTGAATAGTGAAACCGAAGTAACCCTGGAAGAAATCAAACCTGAATCAAAGTCCTCCTCCAAAGTAATCAGAATCCGACAGCAAATCGGTGAGACTACCAGCCGGGTGATCAGGCTGACGGACCCGGCATCCAGATATGAGATAGAAACCCCGGCCGCGATCGTGGGGGTGCGAGGCAGCGTCATGGTGGTTAAGGTGTCACCGGACGGAGCCACCAATGTGCACAATATCCAGGGGAACATCAGCGTTAAAGCCCAGGGCAAAGAGGTGCCTATTCCGGCGGGTTCGAGCAGCACCGTACGCATCGGTGAAGCGCCCGGCGCTCCTCAGCCAGGGTTGCTGCCGAAAGTTGAGGCGGCAGATCCCAATTCTATCTCTTCACAAAGTGGCTGGCAACAAACCGCATTGCAGCTCAAAGCCGGGGAAAAATTTTCAGTTGAATACCGGGGAGGCAGATGGTCTGTCGATTACCGGAATTTCCCGTATGTCGGTCCGGAAGGCTATACGGAAAGTGTTGATAAAACCATCGCGGCAGGATACAAGTTTGAACCGGCAGCGCCTTATGGGTATCTTCTGGGGAAAATAGGGGAGGGTAAAGTATTTCAGATCGGCAGCAGCGGACAGAAACTAAGCGCCGACGCAACCGGTTACTTATACCTGAGGATCAATGATAAAGATCTTTCTCTGTGGGATAATGACGGTTCTATTATCGTTAGCCTGAAAACTGGTAAGCCGTAAAAAATGCCGCCGTCCGGCCGTCCCAAACATCATGTGATGAATCCGGAATTGCCTGTGTGATTCCACCCTGAATTTGGTCAGGGCACAAGGCATTTCACCAATTACGCATGCAATATTTTTGCGATATACCTGGCCGGTAACGATAGCCGGTGACAGTTGTCCCGGATATGTCCCGGCTGTTCCTGAGCGCCAGTTTGGTTTGTCCGGTTATATTAATCCAGCCTGTACCTCAAATAGCTCTTCCGAATTTATCGTCAATGAAGAAGATGAAATTGCTTATAAACGGCTTTTTATTTTAACATCAACCTTAAGGTTTCTGCCGGTCTACCGCATCCAC
>DAOUAU010000089.1:0-1996 GCA_034433195.1 Dehalococcoidales bacterium | reverse complement strand
CCATTTTTTAAGCTGAAATCAAGCATAGAATAACCGAGATTAAGAGGCTATTTTGAAAATCAAGTTATTAAACAGCATAATTCTCATTGATATTTTGACGATCCTTCTGATTTTGGCCATCGTCCTCATCCCTTCCAACGTAATTCGCATTGTCATTGGTTTGCCGTTTCTGCTTTTTTTTTCCGGGATACACGCTGGTAGCCGCTTTATTTTCTAAAAAGGGCGGCATAGACGGTATTGAACGGGTAGCTCTCAGCTTTGGTATGAGTATCGTGGTGGTAGCCTTGCTGGGACTGGCTTTGAATTATACCCCCTGGGGGATCAGATTATACCCGGTTTTAGTGACGGTGGCCGGATTTATTTTTCTGATGTCAATTATCGCTCTGTGGCGCCACAGGAGTGAGGGTTATTTTCTCACTTTTCAGCTAAAATTTCCCGGTTGGTCAGGAAGTGCCTTTAACAAGACGCTCACTGTGATTCTGATTGTGGCCATATCAGGCAGTGTTGGATTTCTTGGCTATGCCATTGCTAAACCCAAAACCGGAGAGAAATTCACTGAATTCTATATTTTGGGCAAAAACAGTGAAGCGAGCAATTATCCCGGAGATTTCATTTTACAAGATGGTCAACTAACCTCGGTCAGCTATGATGCAGGAAGGACGCAGACCAAAGATAGTGCAGGCAGGGTGACCCTTGGAATCGTCAATCAGGAACAGCGAACAGTGACCTATTCTGTAGTCATCCAGATAGATGGTCAGACGGTGGACATCGAATATGATGGAAGCATTCTCAAACGCCTGGATGGTATTGAAGTGGCGCAGGCGGAGGAATGGAAAAATGTGATCGGTTTTACTCCCCGGCGTATTGGCGATAACCAGAAAGTGGAGTTTTTTCTTTACAACGATGTGTCAACCGAACCCGTAAGTACCCTGCATCTATGGGTGAATGTGAAGGGGCGATAGGCGGAAAGTGCTATTTTTTGCGCATCTGGGGATTACACTGGGGACCGCGCTGGGCATCAATCAGCTAATTTTGCTCAAACAAAAATCCGGTTCAGGCAAATCACCCGGTGCTGAGAGTGAAATCCACAACGGCGTTGGTCATGCCAGATTAAATACTGTTAGCGGAATGAGACCGTCAGATACTATAGCCTGCTCTGTTGGAGCACTGCTGTCAGATATCATTGATAAACCGGTTGGCCATTATTTCTTTGGTGATACTTTTGGCTATAACGGGCGGATTTTTTCACATACTTTGTTGTTTGCACTCTTCATCCTGGGGCTGGCGTTTTTAATTTTTAAAACGAAAAAACGGATCTGGGGCTTTTACCTGTCTTTTGGTGTATTTATGCATCTGGTTCTGGATTATATGTGGCAAACGCCGGCTACTCTGTTCTGGCCAATATTCGGATGGGGTTTCCCAAAGACGATCGAATATGACTGGTGGGGAAGAATAATCAGCGCCTTATTGCATAACCCGTTTGATTTCATCCCGGAAATATGCGGTTTACTGGTTACGCTGGGTGTTTTTATGGTGATTTTTCGGCGGTCTTACACCAGGAAGCCGGCCCAGAAAATGAGCAAACCAAAGAATTAGCCAAAGATCAACGACAGGCTAATTTAGCTGATTCTGAAAATGATACTCCGGGGTTAAATCACTCAAAGCATCCATAGACACCTCATGATAGCTCCGCTGTTATATCGGTTAATGTGGGTTCTGTATATGGGCTAAAAATGGTACTTTTATACCATGGTTTTATCACTATGTTTGATTGACTTTTAAGATGAAAGTGATAGAATCGAATGGTATGCAATTATTTGGTACTTCCGGAATTCGAAGACTAGCTGACCGTGACCTGGTACAACTGTCATTACAAGTTGGGCTGGCTGTGGGCGCGGTTTACAAAAATGTGCTGGTGGGGCGCGATACGCGTACATCGGGCAGCGCTATTCGTCATGCGGTGACGTCAGGGTTGCTGGCCGCCGGAGCCCGATGC
>DAOUAU010000088.1:0-3783 GCA_034433195.1 Dehalococcoidales bacterium | reverse complement strand
TATAAATATGTGCTGGATTTGCAGGTATTACGCCCGCGTCCTGATTTGCACCAATTGGTTCCGTCCCTGTTTGGAGTAAAAACCAACGATATTATAGAATTCTCGCGGCAACTGGCGGCATTCCTGGAATCGGGGTCGTCCTTGCGCAACTCCCTGGAATTACTAAAAGAGCAGAATATCAAACCGGCAATCAAAGATCTGATATCAGATATAATTTCCAGAATCGAACAGGGCGCATCATTCTCGGATGCCATTGAAGCCCACCCACAATTATTTCAGCATTCATATCTGGAAGTGATCAAAAACTGCGAGAAAACCGGTGAGTTAGAAAAAGGCCTTTTACAGATTGCCGGATACATGGAGAACATGGCAAAAACCGCGGATAGAATCCGCCGTGCGCTGGCATATCCCATGTTTGTAATCCTGCTGGCAATAGGTGTATGCGTGCTGATGATCACCACCGTAATGCCCTCCATCATCAATCTTTTTGATTCCTTTCAAACCAGCTTGCCGCCTCTCACGAGAATGGTCCTGGCGGTATTCAATTTTATCATGCAATTCAAATTCCAGATTTTAGCCGTTCTGGCAGGGCTGACCGCGGTTTTAGTGACGGTCTTCAGGATTCGATCATCCAGGATTCTTCTCGACCGGGCAGCTTTAAAAATTCCGGTCTTTGGAAACATCATCATCGCCCATAACCTGGGGATGTTTTGCCGCACCGCTTCGGTGCTCCTGAAGGCCGGCTTGCCGCTGCCCAATTCCATAGAGGCGGCTGTCCGCTCGGCCTCCGGCAACAGCATCATCCAGAGATCGCTGATACGTTTAAAAGACCGGCTGACGCAGGGCGAAGGACTGGCCGTCTGCATGGCTCGGGACACACTTTTTCCGCCTATGATGGTCAAATTAATCACTGTGGGAGAGCAAACCAGCACATTGGACACTTCCCTGGAGACACTGGCCGAATATTATCAGCAACAAACCAGGAAACGTATCTCAACTCTGGTGTCTCTGATTGAACCCAGCCTGACCGTATTGATCGGTATTGCTATTGCTATTTTAATGCTGGCCATGATTATCCCGATTTATAGAATCATGGGCAGCGGGCAATGAGGGATAAGAGATGACCCGGTTCAAATCATTTTCAAATATTACCAGAGCTTTGAAAAATCAATCCGGAATAGGCCTGGCAGAGTCCCTGGTGGCAATTGGGATTCTGGGAGTCAGCGCAATAAGTTTTATTACCAGCCTGGCATCTGGGGCAATTTCGGTTAAAACACTGGACCAGGCAGCCATGGCCCAGCAGTTGCTGACTTCTCAGATGGAAACATTGAAAGCCATGCCGTATGATGCCACCGGTCAGTCCTATACAGTTATCAACGCGCCTGAAGGGTATCGTGTGACTTTGGAAGTCAATTCAAATATCTATTCCGACCCCAACCTACAACATATTATCGCGGTGGTATGGCATCAAAATACCCCGCTTTCCCAACTGGAAAGTTTCAGGACAAACCGGTGAAAAAGATAATGAATGGTTATTCCATGGTGGAATTGCTGATCAGTATGGCCATCACGGGACTGGTATTTGTCATTGCCGGGACGGCCATTCACCAATTGAGCACTATTTCAGGATATGGCAATGACCGGCTAAAAACCGGTCACGAGATGCAGAATGCGGCTTTTTGGTTCAACCGGGACGTGAGAGAAGCACAGGCTGCCAGTGCAGATAATAATTTGATTTTGACTTTGCCGGGGGAGCAGGTGGTAAGTTATAGCCTGACTAATAATTCCCTGGAACGAATCTCCGGTAACTCATCAATGATTCTGGTCCAAAACGTTGGCGGCCTTAATTTTGAAATCCAGAACGGACTGGTAACTATGCACCTGACTGCGATGATCTCAGGCAGGATGGAGGACAGTGTTCAAGGCACTTATAAAGTTCATTTACGCTCATTGTACTAATCTGATTGATAAAATTGCCCATAAGGAAGACGGCCAGGCATTGCCGATTGCACTGGCAGTTTTAGCTCTGGGCACCATGGTTATAGGGCCATTTTTGAGTCATGCGGGGACAACTTTGAGAAGCTCAGGCCAATACCAACAATTAATCAATGAGAATTACGCCTGCGAGGCCGGAGTGGAACAGGCGATTTGGGCTTTGACTTATGGTGATTTGACAGACCAGTTTTCTAAAGCCGGCTCCAGCCTGAGCTACGAACTGAGAGAGACGGTCAATTCGCTCCCGGTTGCCATCACCATCACTTTTACCAAATCAAAAGACACAAAAAGTGATAATAAACCGGCAGAAAATAGTGGCAAAGGCAAAGGCCAGCAAAAGGATAAGAAAAATGATAAAACCGGTGTCATCAATACTTACATCATTGCTTCCAGTGCCGGGAATACCATGATATCAAGTACGGTGAATATTGAGAACGACCTGATCAGCGTTATTAACTGGGATATCGGCCCCTGATTTGAACCGTGTCCCCCGGCAGAACTTTCCGCCGGCTATTCATAGTCAAAAACAATCATCGAGGAGATATAGAAAAGATTGAAACACACCAGACACCTGACGATGGTTTTGGTTTTATTGCTGGTAACGGCTTTCGCTTACCTGTTGGGCGATTTTAACCAACAAATGAAAAAGCAGAATGTTTATGTCAACCGGATTGATGATCAAAAAATGGCCCTGGACAACTTGCCGGCACCGCTGACAGACCTGGAACAACGCCTGGCCGAGGTATCAGCCATTAACTCTAATGTCCAACAAGCCGCTTATAATACCACATTGAATACTACCACTGTGATTGACTTTCTGCTGGCGGCAGCTGACCGTTTCAATTTATTGGTTAGCCCGATCAAGGCTGATAACTGGAACTTAAGAACGGTGGGAGCAACTACCTATAAAGTATTTCCGGTTGAGGTACATCTAAAGGGACAGTTTTCAGAATTAGTCAGCTTTCTGGATCAAATTGATGATTCTAACAGATATCCTTATCTGGTGATAGAGTCAGTGCTGGTTATCCCTGTGGACATGTCAGTTCTTTCCTCGGGTATTGCCACCAGTTCCCAGGTTACTGCCCATCTAGATCTGGCTCTGATCGTCAGGCAGACTGTTCCCATTACAGGAGACAAACAATGACGGTTACGCTTAACATCGGGAATCGGGATATCAGGCTGGTCAGCCAGAGAGCTAATCATATTGACAAATATGTCTATTTTAGTGTCCCTCCCGGCATGATTAAAGACGGACTGATCATGGATATGCCAGCCGCGGCGGCGCTTTTAAAGGAGCAATTCCGAGTTTTAACCATTCCCTCCGGCCAGGTTGATGTTTGCCTGAGCGGGCTATCATTTGTTTACCGCATTCTGACTCTGCCAGTTTTCAAAGATTTGAAACTGAGAACAGCTATAGAAAAAGCTACTCAAAAGGAAATAAACCTGCCAATTGAAGCACTGTATCTGGATTGGCAGATTATCAGCCGGAATGAAAACGAGATACAAATCCTGGTAGTGGGCATCGCGCGTCCGGTGGTGGATGCCTTGTTGAATACCCTGAAACTGGCGGGTTTAAGGCTTAAAACATTGGAACTAAAAGCTCTGGCGTTGATCCGCGCTGCCGGTCATCTGAACGCTTTGATAGTAGATTGTGAGCCGGATGCGTTTGAGATCCTGGTCATCAGCGATGGTATTCCAGTGACTATTCACCGGACAAGCCCCAAAAACGAGATGTCGACGTTAAATGATAATCTCAACCAATTGATTGCGGAGATCAATCGTACCATT
>DAOUAU010000087.1:0-5024 GCA_034433195.1 Dehalococcoidales bacterium | reverse complement strand
CCTCGCCGGTTACGACAGTGCCTCCGGCATCACCTGCCCCCACTCCATCAGTGGAAATACAACTGGCCGTTATCAGTGTAGAAGGTTCTGGTTTTTCCCGCATCGTGACCGGGGAGTTAACCAATCAGAGCGCTATCGACCTGCATAACGCCAAAATTAAAGTAGAAATATTTGTCAATAACAAATTGATCAAAAATGATGGAAAAACCTTTATTGAGAATTCCTTAGGCACCATACCAGCCGGTGCCACCATCAGTAACAGCGTTCCCATAAAACTGGGGTTAATCGATGGTCTGAATATTGAAATGAACGGATGTGTTTTCGTTTTAACCTTTACATCGGATCAAAAAAACCAGACCTTCTCCTATCCCTATCAACCGTAAGTATGGAAAGACCTCCTATTCCACATACAACCGCTCTTCATCCTGAACCGTGCACCTTTTGAGTCCGCGCTTTGCCCGTACGGCTACGGGTTTCCACTGTCAAACTTCATCTACCAAATATGGGTGCTGGCATAGTTTATGCCGCCTCCGGCTTGGCGTATTATATCAACAACCAAGGCAAATTTAATGCGTCAAGCATTAGTTCGAGGGATTGAGACTATGTCATATATAGTGTGGAGCCGCAAGTGCCGCAAATGCAAAGGGCAGTTTTTTCTGGAGGAAAATGAGGACGGTTATGAACTGGTCTGCATCCAGTGTGGGTTTAGTGAAAAAGTAGTCGATACAGAACTGGTGACACTGCTGAACGCCATTCAAACCGCCCCTAAAAAAGATGGATCCCGGGTAAAAACACATATCTCCACCTGATCTCAAACAAGGACGATATTGATTGAAAAAAACAGCTTCAAGCATTATCCGATTATTCGCAATCCCTGTGATGGTTTTAATCCTTATCGCAGGTTTGGTTGGCTGCAGTGGTGGAAACCAAAAACCGGCTGCTGCCACCACACCTGCCACCTCTGCCGCAGCTGCCGCCTCTGCGCCCAAAACCAGCGGATCAACCGCTGCCAAAGCTCCAGCTCCATCCGCAATGCCTAAATTAAACGATATTGCCTACAGCCTGGCTCTTGAGAACGGGCAAGAATATACCGCTTCCACAACCCCAATCTATTTAAAAGCCAATCAGGTTTTACATATGAATTGGATGGTGGTAAAAGGCGGTAACCATTTTCACATGACTTTTACAATACCCAGTGGGAAAGCTATCGCAGTGACAGCCAGCGGCAACATGGCCGCCATTTCCTCGGTTAATTCCCTGACAGAAGAATTAACTAGAAACGGCTCCCTGGTATTTCGTCCATCGGATAATGCCTGGGAAGATGGCTATTACATTTTTCATTCCCACATCTTATCCGGCGATGCCGCGGTTTCGATCAAGCTATTGTACTGGATAGAAGGTTAACCCCGTCACTCGATCGGGATTACCGATCTGCCACTCTTCTTCATGGTGCGCTCCGGAATCATGAATATCACCGGAATTAACAACAGCATCAATCCGGCAAAAAACAGCGCGATATGCTGCAGACCAACGGCTTTATCCTGGTAATAGCTGAGAGTTAGCACTACCCCCGCCATGCCGAATATACCTCCCGATATGCGAAACATACCTCTCATTCCGGTTACGGATGCCACCTTTTCCGGAACCAGATCCAGCACCGCATTATTAGCGGCCGGATTGGCGATTCCCATTCCTATTCCGCCTAACCCCATGATTATCATCAGTATCACCATGTTGTGAATATGGTGACCGACCAGTGTAATGTCACGCAATCCCTGTCCTAAAATCAATAAACTGCTGGCGGCCAGAACAGTGCCCACGATCATCGGCCAACGATATCTGAATTTGACAATAAACAAGCTGCAAAGGGCCGCCATCACCACCATGGCGATCGAACGAGGTGTCAGTATCAAACCTGTCTGAATGGCACTCATGCCGTATGCTAGTGAGGCATAATACGGGATAAACGCAAACATACCGAAAACCACCGCCCCATGCACGAAGTTGTATATATTCGCGGCCAGAAAAGGACGCCATTTTAACAATTGCAAATCAATCATGGGATTCGGCACCTTGTTTTCCTGGCGCAGGAAAATGATCATCAATATAGTGCCCACCGGCAGTAAAATCCAGGTGATTGGGCCTGCATCTTGCGGGTTGTTGGCCCAATTGGTAATAGAGTACAATATGCAAATCATGGCACCGGCAAACAAGGCCGCACCCGTAAAATCAATTTTTCTCCGGGACGCGCTAACCTGGCTTTTGGGAAAGATGATAGTCCCCAAAATAAGCAACAGAACGCCAATCGGGATATTGATATAAAAAGTCCAGCGCCATGACAGATGCTCAATCAGGAACCCGCCCACATTAGGGCCAATAATGCCGCCAATGGGAAAGATGCTGGCAAATAGCCCGATATAGGTAGCCCTGCGGGGGCCAAAGGCATCACTGATAATCCCTGTGGCTGATGGTAAAAAGGCGCCACCACTTAACCCCTGGCATACTCGGAAGATAATCAACAGGTAGATATTGGGGGCGAATCCGGCGGCCAATGAACTAAGCGTAAATATCCCAACCGCGATTAAAAACAAGCGTTTGCGGCCCCAATCGTCGCTCAATTTACCAATAATGGGCATCATGATGCCCTGGGAAAGCTGGGCTCCGGTCATAATCCAACTGGACCAGGCCAGATTGGTTTTTAAGTCACGCATTATAGCTGGCAAACTAACCGAAACAACTGTCATATCTATCGATGCCATTAGCAGCCCCAGGCTTACGATCAGGAAAGTGATAATAGCGCGCCTGTGGGATACCGCGGGAAGGGATGGATCATGTGAAGCCATGTTACATCCTTTTGAATACGTTCATTCCGTGCAAAGGAAAAAAAGACTGGTTTTGTCTAAAGCTATTCAATGGCCTGTTCAACCGCTCCGGAAAGTAAAGCAAAACCTGCAAGTATTACTTCCAGTTCATGATCTTGCATTTGGGATAAAACGCTTGACACTCGATTTATCCGGTGTTCGCGCAGATTGGAGATCAGTTTATTCCCTTTAGGGGTAAGTTGTAACATCAGCATACGCCGGTCAAGCGGGTTTTCAACCCGTATAGTCAAATCTTGTTCAGACAACCGGTCAATAATGCCGGTTACATTAGAAGGAGTAACCTTTAGCGCTTTCGCCAGTGACCTGAAATTGACTGCATTATGATTCGCTATAAAAAAAAGGCTTTTAACCTGTGCCACCGTCAAATTCAAGTCCATCCAAACGTCCGGGTCATCCTGCAACATAAACCGGTTAATGATTCTTTGTTTTTCAATAATGCTCTTGATCAACTCCGCTTTTTCCATACCCGGCCCCTTTTTCTGCTGAGTCAGCACGTCATTCAATATAATAGTAACTATCATTGTAGCTTTGACAGTTAAATCGCTTGTCATTATTATCATTTTCAAAGATGTCTTTGTCAAGCAAGGTGGGATGACCTGGCAAGACCCCGCGCCTGCTCAACGCCTGTGATGGCAGGGCAAACATTCAAACCACATCATCTAATTCAATGGAGGCGGCGTTCCGCGCTGAATACTCTCACCCAGTCTCCCGGCAACCGGTCAAGGGGTACATCACTGGTTGATAAATCCAGAATTTGATACTGGAATTAATGATTTTTTGATCCCGGTGCTGAGGTAATGGAAAAAAGTTTTTTTGTTGAACCAGCGTTGGATTCTCCCTTGATCGCCTTGCCCTGATTGATCTTTGATTGGTGATCTGGACAGGCGAATATCAGAATCGGATGAATAACAAATTAGCTTTAATTATTTGACAGTCCAACCATGATAAGGTACAATCTTTAAGGCGGTTAAACGTGGAGGAATGGCTATGATTGAAATGACTGTTGATAGCATTCGAGTTAGCCTTATGAATTACCAGAGAGTGGTAATTCTGAAAGAAAAAACCGCAGAGAGATATCTTCCTATATGGATCGGACCATCTGAAGCTGATGCGATCGCCGTTAAACTACAGGGTGTAAGTGTTCCCAGACCTCTAACACACGATTTATTGTGTTCCATCATTGATGCTCTCGGAGCAACAATTAACTCTATAGTGGTTAGCGACCTTAAGAATGATACCTTCTACGCGAAGATCTTATTGAGCGTAGATGGCGAACAGATGGAGGTCGATTCCCGTCCCAGCGATGCTCTAGCTCTGGCTGTGCGTGCGGAAGTACCCATCTTTGCGGAAGACAGTGTTCTGGATAAAGCCGGAATTTTGCTGGATAGAGAGACCGGCAAACCGATGGCCTCTCCTGAAGGAATGGCTGGGAAAGACCCGGATACCAAAGTCAGCGATAAAGAGATGAAGAAAATGTCGGCCTTTTATGACTTCATCAATAATCTGGATTTGGAAGACTTTGATAAAAGGAAATCCTGAGTTGGATTATGTTCTGTTATCCGCGTGGTGTGGTTTTAAAGCCTAAGACCAGGTGTATTCCGGTTTCGTAACCGGTTTTGACGTTTGGATTCATTGGTTCTGAAAAAGCGCAATCGAAAGAAAGCTGTAGGTTTTGCCAGCTTTCTTTAATGTTGCAAAAAAGTACTACTCCTCCATTTTGCATATTAACAACAAAGTTTGGAATGATGGATAAAAGCAGGCTGGCTTTTAAACTGTTGGGATCAGGCTTATACATTGGCATCTCCATATTTCTCGGCGCTGCCGGTGGATCGTGGTTGGATCGCAAACTGGACAGCCATCCGATTTTCGTTTTACTGGGTTTGACACTGGGATTAATCGTTGCCTTCTGGGGTTTTTACCGGATGATAGTTCCAATTCTCAAAGATAGTTCCGATACTAAACCAAAACAGGGAAGGAGAGAGTAGCAAGTGGCAAAAAAGAAATTGCTTGGGCTTTCTCTTCCTGTCTTTATCGTAGCCATCGTACTGCTGGTTTTGATGTTGGTTTCTCTGCTGGGGGGACCCATTGGAAGCAAACTGCTTCAAGTATTCGGCATTAGTTTCAATCTGCCCGGTTGGGCTT
>DAOUAU010000086.1:0-3078 GCA_034433195.1 Dehalococcoidales bacterium | reverse complement strand
TCAATCAAATAGTTGGCAATTACATTCAAAGCGGTTAGTTCATCCACCGGGATATTAAAAAAACCCTGGATCTGGGGGGCATGCAGATCGACTGTCAGAATGCGGTTAGCTCCGGCTACGGTCAAGAGATCAGCTATCAGGCGGGCGGTGATGGGAACACGGGGTTGATCTTTTTTATCTGTGCGGCCATAACCGTAATACGGCAGTACGGCGGTAATGCGGCCAGCGGAAGCCCTTTTACAGGCGTCCAGCATGATCAGCAGTTCAACCAGGTTGTTATTGACTGGCGTGCAAATGGACTGAACCACAAAGACATCTCTTTCGCGCACATTCTCAAGAATACGCACGAAGGTGTTTTCATTAGAAAACTGAAATACTTCGATTTTTCCCAAAGGGATGTCCAGGTAATCTACAATTGATTGAGCCAGAGCCGGGTTGGCATTTCCAGAAAATACTTTTAATTCATCCATGAACCACTATCCCCCCATAATTAATGTCAAATCATAATCAAAAATCAAGTCACAGGACTATTATAACACTAACGCCCTTTAGACTCACGTTATCTAATCAACCGGTGCGGGTAAACAACTGCTGGTCAGAACGAACTGGCAGAAATTATATGGGAAAAGCGCATGAGTCAAGGATCTGCCGCTGGTGGATGAACGAAATGCGGTAGATACCGCGGTCTGCGGCTGAGCCAATTCTAGTTTCGATCAGTGGTTGATTGAATTCACAGGGGCGGCGGATGAGGTAGAACTTTGAGATGGCGCGATGGCAGGTAAAGTGAAGAGAAAAGTGGTGCCATGATTATTGATACTTTCGATCCAGAGGTTACCGCCGTGCAGGGTGACCAGTTGTTTGCATAAAGCCAGTCCTAACCCGAGCCCTGAAAAATGCTGACGATCGGCTTCAATCCGGTTATAGGGTTGAAAAATCCGCTCTTTTTCAATATCATCAATACCGCGCCCGGTGTCGCGGATTTTAGTCAACAAGGTTTCTGAGTCAGATATGACCTCCACGAAGATATTACCGTTTTCGGGTGTGAATTTCATAGCATTATCCAGCAGGTTTAAAATGATTTGACGGATACGCATTTCGTCACCGGTCACCTGAGGAAGATTATGTGGAATATTAGTGATCAGAAACTGTTGATTTTGGGCAACTCGGGGTTGAATGTAGTTAATTACTTCTTTTAAGAGGAGCGAAAAATCAACCTGGTCCATCTGTAATTTCAATAACCCCAATTCTCCACGGGAAAGATCCAGGAGTTCATCAACGCGGTTGTTCAGACGCGTCGCGGAATGAAAAACATTACTGGCCAGGTTCTGGAATGTGCTGTCAGGAGCCAGTTCTTTAAGAGTCTCACTGGAAACCAGAATGGGTGTCAGCGGAGTTTTTAATTCATGTACCAGAGCATTGAAAAAGTCGACCCGTTTTTGAATCTCACGAGATAAAGCCTGGCTGGTGGATTGTTCTTTGGCGTATAAAGAGCGTAATTCGTCAGCCGCTTTTTTGCGTGCAGTGACATCCCTGGAGACGAGCAAAAGCAAATGACCTCTGCCATCCTGGCTTTCAATGACATTGCTGGTGGTATCGAGAGAATGCCAGTTCCCGGTTTTATCTTTAACGCGGTATTCTAATCTCTGAGTGGAATTATTTTTTTGAAAACGCGTTAAATCTGAAGCATCCATCTGAGAGTATTTCAACAACAAGGGTAAAATATTATTGCGGTCATCCGGATGGATCAGGTCCAGACCGGGTTTATTGATTAATTCAGTCGGTTCATAGCCTAATTGTCGGTAAGAAGGGCTGACGTAATAATAAAACCCGCCAAAGGTCATCAGGGCGATCAAATCATGGGTGTTTTCGGCAATCAGACGATAGCGGCGTTCATTCTCAATCAGGCGTTTTTCAGTATTTTTGCCCGCGCTGATATCCCGGACACAAATTACGAAACCTTCCGCAATGCCAAGAAAATTACGCTGTAATCCGATGCTGCATTCAGCGTCAAAAGGTGTGCCGTTTTTGGTGATGATGGTACATTCAGTTTTTCTTGAGACACCGGTCTCCATGGTTTTTTTTACGTACTCCAACATGCGGCGCCGCTCTGCGAAAGCTACATACCTGAGCGAGTTTTTTCCGATGAAATCTTGAGCCTGTTGATAACCGTGCATTTTGGCGGCGCCTTGGTTAGCCTGAAGGATTTTACCATCCAGTGAGGCAACTATAATAGCCTCAAAGACTGAGTCCAGAGTAATGCGCATTTTTTGTTCTGACTCAGATAATCTTTTCCTGGCCTTCTCCAGGTCATTAACGCGCGATAATAATTTCTGATGTAAATCGATGTTTTGGAAGGCAATGGCTAATCGTTGGCTGATAGCAATTAACAAAATCTTCTCTTCATGGATAAAGGCCCGGTCACCGTAACGCACCGCAGTCAGAGTGCCGGCCCGCCGTCCATCGATGATAATGATAGAGGTTATAAACCAAACAGAATTCGTACACTTTTTTAAAAACTCAGTATTTTGATATCGATCCGGGAATTTTTTCATATCCCCGCCAAATATGGTCTCCTTGGAAGATAAAAAGTGACTGAAAGGATGCTGTGCTTCAATATTACCGGTGTCTTTCAGAATTAGCTCCGGGAAATCTTGTTGCCCGGCCAATTTTAATTCTCCGGTCATTTCATCAAGCAAACATATGCCGCAGCCATCGGCGTTGAAGAGGTGTTTAACCTCTTGAACAGTCTGTTCAATAATTTGCCGGGTATCCTGGGAACGAACTAACTCACCAGCCGGCGCTTGATTTTGTCTGGTTAATTTGTTCAGAATATCAGAATTCTTCAAGGCAATTGAGGTGTGATGTCTCAACATCTCTAAAACATCAAGCGGAATTTTCCCGGATAAAAATAAAATCAGTCCGCACCAATCATCACGATCAATATTGAGGGGAATCATAGCCAGATGTTTGAAGCCAATGGTTTGTTGAATCGAATCGCACCGTTCCGGAGTCCAGACACCTTCTAAAAGACGGTTTAACCGGTCAAAGTATAAAATATTTTGATGGCGTGTTTTTCTT
>DAOUAU010000085.1:0-2659 GCA_034433195.1 Dehalococcoidales bacterium | reverse complement strand
GGGAGTTAGCGGCTGCATATGGCCTGGAAGTCACTACCTCTGCCGGTGAAGTCGCAGCCGAAGAGGTATCATCCAGATTATCCCTGCCATCAGATGAGCCCTACTGGAAACAGAGACTCAAAGGCGGTGTTGATGAAGTTTTCTTCCTGACTACCCAGGGTAAAACCCCTGAATTTGCCAAAATCATGGGCGAAGTTGCTCAAAACCGGGGATATCCGGCAGGCAATATCGGAGTTTATCTTCAACCGGTGGCGCAGGGAACCAGCTGCCACTGTGAATTTGACCTGTATTATAATCCGGCCAATCAGGCCGAATCGGAAAAAACCCGTCAGACAGCGGCGGAAATGATAGATCAGATGGAAGCCCGGGGCGCGTTTTTCACCCGGCCTTACCAGGAGATGGCGGCAGTAGCTTACCGGCGTTCAGCTGATACCGCGGCCATGCAGAAAAAAGTCAAAGCAATATTCGATCCGAACGCTATCCTTAATCCCGGTAAATTGTGTTTCTGAAAGAGCAACCAAAGACAATCAAAGAGTGAGGGCGAACCAGTCCGTTATAGTACTTCGGACATAATTATTGCTTGAAAATCGGAATATATGACTTGACATAATGAGGAGGCAATCTGTTGAACTGGGAAAATTACGAACATGACATGCTAAGATGTACGCGCTGTTCTTACTGCAAGACTATTCCCTGGCGGTCAGTTAAAAGTTTTGATTTTATGGAAGGTTGTCCATCTGCGGCCAGATATCAATTTCATGCCTACGCCTCAGGTGGCAAATTCAATATGAGTTATTCCCTGTTGAAAGGGCATATAGAGATTGATGAAACTTTCCTGGATGTGGTTTATAAATGCATGATGGACGGCTCCTGTGATATCTCATGCAAGGTCAGTAACGATATCGAGCCGCTTCAGCATATGCAGGAATTAAGAATCAAATGTGTGGATGAAGGCCAGTTGCTGGCGCAACATCAGCCCTCTATCCGCAGCCTGCGCAAAGAAGATAATATGATGTTAAAACCCCGCGCTGAACGGGGGAATTGGGCAGATGGACTAATGGTAAAAAGGGCTAATGAAGGAAAAACGGAAGTGCTGTATCATGCCGGCTGCCGTTATTCTTACGATAAAGAGCTATGGCCAATTGCCCGGGCCGGGCTGCAGTTGCTTCAGAAAGCCGGAGTAGATGTAGGCATTATGGGGGCGGAAGAGGCGTGCTGCGGCGGGCGGGCTTATGAGTTGGGCTACGTCGGAGAGATGACCAAATTTGCTGAGCATCAGGCCGAAACCTTTCGTACTGCCAGCATCAAGACCCTGGTCACGCCCTGTGCAGACTGTTATGCCGCCTATAAGGTGCTGTATGACAAGATAGGTAAAAAACTGGGAGTAGAGGTTTACCATATCACCCAGTATATTGAAAAACTGATACAGGAAGGTCGTTTACAACTGAAAAATTCGGTGCCGATAAAGGTTACCTACCATGATCCCTGCCATCTGGGCCGTTTGGCAGAACCCTGGATACAC
The DNA here is from genome assembly GCA_034433195.1 of Dehalococcoidales bacterium. GTDB lineage: Bacteria > Chloroflexota > Dehalococcoidia > Dehalococcoidales > UBA3254 > DATIKD01. Next base: position 1,137 of record DAOUAU010000085.1, on the reverse strand, counting down.
TGGAATGGCCAGGAATATAAACCCAAAGGCAGCCTGATGTATGTGCATGATCCCCCCAAAAAATATCGCCGGGGCACTAACGGAGTTTATGATGCTCCCCGCAATATCCTGAAAAACATCCGGGGTGTGGATTTTGTGGAAATGTATCGTATCCGGGAGTATGCCTGGTGTTGTGGAGCGGGTGGAGGGGTAATTGATGCTTATCCCGATTTTGCCAATTGGACCGGCGCTGAAAGACTGCGCGAGGCCAACGCAGTAGGCGCTGAGGCCATTGTCAGTGCTTGTCCCTGGTGTAAAAGGGTCTTTCTGGACGCGGCCGCCAGGACCGGAGACAAGATTAAAGTACTGGATATCATCGAACTGATACAGCAGTCCGTATAATGCCAAAACAGCACGATAGTAATCAAGGAGAACGCAAATGAAGCTAAAAATTGATGAGTATAAAGCTCTTGAAGATATAGTCGGACCAGAGTATATCAGTCAGGAGCCGGTGATAATGGAAAGCTACTGCCAGGTCTGGGGCAACAAGCTGGCGTTTGGAGATAAACGCCACAACCCTCCGGCGGCGGTGATATTACCAGCCAGCACCGCTGAGGTGCAGGCCATAGTTAAATATTGCAATAAGACGGGCATTTTATATAAAGCGTCCGCTCGCGCTTTTGAATATGTAGCCACTTATATGGCGCATGAACGCAGCATCATTATTGAACTAAAGCGCATGAATCGCATCCTGGAAATTGATGAAAAAAATATGCATGCCGTGGTTGAGCCATTCGTGACGGTTTTTCAATTGCAGGACGCTGCCGGAAAAGTTGGATTGTACACGGGGAAGCCGGGTGTGGGATTCAGCGCCTCGGTAATATCTTTGGCCTGCTGTCATCAGGAGATGACGATATCCCAGATTTACACCAGCGGTTACGGCCGTAACGTTCTGGGTTGCGAATGGGTTCTGCCCACTGGTGATATCCTGAATCTGGGTACCGCCAATCGTGAAGGCGGCTGGTTTTCGGGAGACGGACCGGGATTTAGCCTGAGAGGAATTTTGAGAGGCAGAGCCGGGGCTAATGGAGGGAATGGCGTTATTACGAAATGTTCAGTGAAGCTTTATCCATGGTATGCTGATCCACCGACCAGGCA
>DAOUAU010000084.1:0-7652 GCA_034433195.1 Dehalococcoidales bacterium | reverse complement strand
GACCAACCCGCAGGCGTACCCCGGGTGGTTCGTTCATCTGTCCAAAAACCATCACGGTTTTCTCCAACACGCCGGAGGACTTCATTTCACTCCACAGATCGTTACCTTCACGGGAGCGTTCGCCAATTCCGGTAAAGACCGAATAACCACCGTGGGCGGTGGCAATGTTGCGGATTAGCTCCTGGATGATCACTGTTTTACCAACACCGGCTCCTCCGTAGGATCCGATTTTACCGCCCCGGGTAAAAGGTGTGATCAAATCCAGAGCTTTCAGTCCGGTCTCAAGAGTCTGGGAAGTCCTGGACTGCTCTTCAAAAGCAGGAGGAGCTCTGTGAACAACCCATTTCTCGTCAGATTTCACCTCACCCAGATCATCCAGTGGTTCACCCAGCACATTGAACAGCCTTCCCAAAGTGGAATCGCCTACCGGCACTTTAACCGCCGAGCCGGTATCCAGCACATCCAGCCCTCTTTCCATGCCCTCTGTGGGAGACAGTGAAACGCAGCGCACCCAATCATTGGGCAGATGAGATTCCACTTCCAATACGATTTTGCCCGCAGAAGTATTTATCTCCAGCGCGTTATACAAAGCCGGTAATTGCCCGGGTGGAAACTCCACGTCCACTACTGTGCCGATTACCTGTACTACTTTTCCAATAACCACAAAACCCTCCTGAGTTAAGCAATTGCTGAAGCGCCGCCTACGATGTCCAGAAGCTCAGAGGTGATTGACTCCTGACGTGCTTTATAGTAGGCCAGAGTAAGAGCCTCAGTCAGTTCGTTGGCGCTCTGAGTAGCATTACGCATAGCCACCATTCTGGCTGATTGTTCACTGGCAATAGATTCCAGTATCGTGTGATAGATTTCCGACTCTACAAAACGAGGAAGCAATCTATCCAAAACAGCACTGGCGCCAGGTTCAAAAATATAATCCAGATTAGTTGGCGTATTTGATTCCAGCGGCACCACCGGTAAAATCTGTTCGATTACCGGCTCTTGCCGCATGACATTGATATATTTGGCATAAGCAATAAAAACCATGTCCACCGCGGCACGCGTATATTCGTCGATTATTATGTGCGAGATGCCAAGGGTATCGATCGCCGATGGTTTATCTCCCAATTTGCTGAATTCCGCAGTAATCTCTCTCTGGTGACGGCGCATATATTCAATTCCCCGGCGGCCAACCAGGATCATTGATGCGCCCGTTTTTTGCTGTAAAAGGAAAGAAGCTGTTTTGCGATTCAGATTGGCATCCAGGCCGCCTACCAGACCGCGGTCAGGTGTAATATGCACGATGGCAATTTTTTGAACCGGCCGTTTTCTCAACAGAGGATGAACATCACCAACAACTTGCTGCATAGCCGAAAGATCGGCAATTACCTGTTTGATCTTGTCTGAGTACGGGCGGCCAGCCAGACCGCGTTCTTGTGCTTTGCGCATTTTCGCGCTGGCGATCATTTCCATCGCCCGAGTGATTTTGGCTGTGTTTTGAACGCCCTTTATACGCTGGCGTATGGCTTTGGTGTTAGGCATTAAATTCCTGCAAGTACAACATTAAATTACGAATCCTTGTTTGAATTGCTCAATAGCTTTTTTTAATATTTGCTCAGATTCCGAGCTCAGTTCCTTTTTAGCGGCAATCGTTGACAGCAAATCAGAGAAAGTAGTTTCCATGAAGCGTAATAGACTGCTTTCGTAATGCTTTATTTTATCCACCGGCACATCATCGGTATAACCGTTGAGCACTGAATACAGGATGATGACCTGCTTCTCCACGGCCATGGGGGTAAAAACCGGCTGCTTTAATATTTCCACGATGCGTTTCCCGCGGTTTAGTTGATCGCGGGTTGCTTTATCCAATTCCGCCCCACCGAATGAAGCAAAAGCTTCCAGAGACTGATATTGAGAAAGGTCAACTTTTAATCTTCCGGCGACATGCCGCATGGCTCTGGTTTGAGCTGAACTACCGACGCGGGAAACAGATTGGCCGATGTTCACCGCCGGGCGCACGTTGGCATTAAACAGGTCAGCTTCCAAATAGATTTGGCCATCAGTAATGGAGATGACGTTGGTAGGTATATATGCGGAGACATCTCCGGCCTGGGTCTCGATAATCGGCAGCGCAGTTAATGAACCCCCGCCATATTTAGGGGATAACTTGGCTGCCCTTTCAAGCAACCGGCTGTGCAGGTAAAAGACATCACCCGGATAAGCTTCCCGTCCGGGCGGGCGGCGCAGCAGTAACGAAATTTGACGGTAAGCCCAGGCATGTTTGGAAAGGTCGTCATAAATCACCAGAGCATCTTTACCGGCTTCCATAAATTCTTCCCCGATGGCGCAACCGGAATAGGGTGCCAAATATTGCAGCGCGGCGGCGTCAGAAGCATTGGCGGCCACTACGATGGTGTGTCCCATAGCGCCGTTTTCTTCAAGAGCGCCCACTACCTGGGCCACTTTGGAAGCTTTTTGACCGATGGCCACATAAATACAAATCAGGTTTTTATCTTTCTGATTAACTATGGTATCCAGAGCTACCGCTGTTTTACCGGTAGAACGATCACCAATAATCAATTCACGCTGTCCGCGTCCGATTGGAATCAGGCTATCGATAGCTTTAATACCGGTCTGAACCGGAGAGGTTACCGGTGCGCGCACTACTACGTTGGGGGCAATCCTCTCGATTGGCCGGGTTTTATTAGTCCTGATCGGCCCTTTGCCGTCAATCGGTCTTCCCAGCGAATCCACTACTCTGCCAATCAAGGCTTCTCCAACCGGGACTTCGGCAATTTTACCGGTGGTTTTAACCTCATCACCTTCTTTGATTCTGGAATAATCACCCATGATGATGGCTGAAACGCTGTCAACTTCCAGGTTCATCGCTACGCCCATGACTTTGTTCGGGAATTCCAGCATTTCATTGTATTTGCAGCCTGAGAGTCCATGAATGCGGGCAATTCCGTCACCTACTTCGATGACTGTGCCTACGTCCGTCATATTGACCGTCATGCCAAAATTCTGGATTTGTTGTTTGATAACAGATACGATGTCCTGACCTTTTGTAGCCATTTATTTCACCTGTATGATTAGTATTTTAAATCCGAAATTCAGGATCCTGAATAAACCATGTAGTGCCTGGAGATCAGGATTTTTACGCCGCGCTACCATCTAGTCCAAAAATCAAATGTCCTGAAACCACTCCACTGATCCTCCGGCCAGCTATTTCATGTCTAACCCGAATCAGCTTCACCGCTGCCTATCTGACCCACCGGCGTGAAGGTGGCATCAGATAATAAAGCCACCGCTCCCCTAAAAAAGGGGAGCGGTGATCAATTTTACTGTTTGCCTTTGATTAAGGTATCGACGACGGAAGGATCTGCCAGAGTACTGGTATCACCCAGATTTCCGGTCTCGCCCGCGGCGATCTTGGTCAGGATTCTTCTCATAATCTTGCCGGAACGGGTCTTCGGCAGACCTTCAGAGAATTGGATTTTATCCGGGCTGGCGATTGGGCCAATAACTTTACGAACATGCGCTACCAGTTCTTTCTTAAGGTCGTCACTGCCCTGGAAGCCGGACTTAAGAGTAACATAAGCATAAATGCCTTCGCCTTTGATAGCATGCGGCATACCAACTACAGCGGCTTCAGCGACCGAAGGATAAGAGACCAGAGCGCTTTCGACTTCAGCGGTACCGATGCGATGACCGGATACTTTGATGACATCATCGATACGTCCCATCAGCCAGATGTAGCCGTCTTCGTCTTTTCTGGCGCCGTCGCCCACGGTATACACACCAGGATATTGCGCAAAGTATTTCTCATAGAATGACTTGGGATTATCTTTATCATCACCCCAAATCCGGCGCATCAGTCCCGGCCAGGGTCTCTTGATGGCCAGATAGCCACCCTCGTTAACCTCGGCTTCAGAACCGTCCTGTCTTAAAATGACGGGAACGATACCCGGGAAGGGAACGGTAGCGGAACCCGGTTTCTGAGGCACCGCGCCTGGCAGAGGAGTGATCACATGCCCACCGGTTTCAGTCTGCCAGTAGGTATCTACGATGGGGCAATTACTCTTGCCGATGTTCTCGTAATACCACATCCAGACTTCGGGATTGATGGGCTCGCCAACACTGCCCAGGATGCGCAGGGATGACAGGTCATGGGAATTAACCAAATCCATGCTCTCTCTCATCAATGAGCGGATGACAGTAGGAGCGGTGTAGAAGATGTTAACCTTATATTGTTCAATAATCTGCCAGAAGCGGTCCGCTTTAGGATAGGTGGGAACGCTTTCAAACAGCAACGAAGTAGCGCCATTGGCCAGAGGACCGTAGACGCAATAGGTGTGTCCGGTGATCCAGCCGATATCCGCTGTACACCAATGGATATCTTCATCCTTGATGTCAAACGTCCAGCGCATGGTTTGATAAGCATACACCAGGTAGCCGCCCTGAGTATGGACGACACCTTTGGGTTTGCCGGTGCTGCCGGAGGTATAAAGGACGAATAACGGATCGTCTGAATCCAGCACTTCCGGTTCACACTCGGCTTTAATATCGGGTCCGGCCATCAGGTCATTCCACCACAGGTCGCGCCCTTCTTTCATTTTAACTTCGCAATTAGCTCTTTTGACGACGATAGAATTCTTCACGGCAGGATTAGCTTCCATAGCGGAATCGGCGCCGGCTTTGCTGGCCACGGTTTTACCGTTACGATAATAACCATCAGCGCAGATCAGAAGAGTTGAGCCGCAATCGGCCAGTCTGTCACGCAGCGCTTCAGCGCTGAATCCGCCGAAGACGATAGAATGGATAGCGCCGATTCTGGCACAGGCCAACATCGAGATGGCCAGTTCAGGAATCATGGGCAAATAAATGGTGACGCGGTCACCTTTCTTGACGCCCATCTTTTTCAACACATTGGCAAATTTGTTGACTTCATAATAGAGCTCTTGATAGGTTAGAGTCTTGCTCTCACCCAGGGGTTCTCCCTGCCAGATGATAGCCGCTTTATTGCGGCGCCAGGTCTTGCAATGACGATCAAGGCAATTGTAGCTGACATTGATTTTGCCGCCCACAAACCAGGAATGCTTGGCTTTGGCAAAGTCCTCAACCAGGACCTTATTCCATTTTTTGTACCAGTCCAGTTGTTGAGCCATTTCAGCCCAAAAACCTTCCGCATCATCTACCGAACGCTTGTATATCTTCTTGTACTCGTCCATAGATTTGATGTAGGCTTTTTTAGCCAGATCTTTGGGGGGGGCGAAAAGTCGCTTTTCGTCCATCATAGATGTGATACCGATATCGGGCATTGTTTTCCTCCTAATGTTTTATCAGTTATTGTAATATCCCGATGATATTCGACTCAAATTACTAAACAGACCAGGGTTTTTATCTGCCGGCCTCGGCCAGTTCACTACCCAGAGCGCTCAAACGGCTTGCCGTGCTGCCGTCAATGATTCGGCCACCCACCCGGGCTATGATTCCACCCATGATAGCACTATCTACCCTCTCACTAACAGCCACTTTTTTACCCCGTAATCGCTCCAAATACTGAATAATTCTTAGTTTTTCCTGGCTATCAAGAGGCAGTGCGGTAATGACTTCAGCCTTTTCGATGCCGTGCAGTTCATCTACCAGGCGGCGGAAGGTCTCATTGATACCATCAATCAGATTGAATTTGCCTTTCGCTACCAGCAGGTAAACCAGATTTAAAACCATTTTATTGGTAGTCATGAATTGGCTGTTCAGTAAATCCCTCTTGGCTTGATCCGGCCAGGCCGGGTTATTCATGGCGTTCACGAACTCCCGAATTTGAGTCAGAACGGCGATTTTTTCCAAATCCGCCAGCCAGCCTTCGATCTGGTTCTGTTCCCGGGCAATCTGAAATGCAGCCTGGGCGTATCTTTTAGCCTGGATAGTTGATTCAGCCAATGTGTTTACTCCGTATTTACCCGTGTTTTATGGTCAGGTTCTCCCTTAAGATATTATCAATTAAAATTTTATGTTTTTCCTTGTCCAGTGATTCACCAATAACTTTTCCAGCGGCCAGAATGGCCACATCGGCAAACTCGCGCCGGAGTTCTTCAATGGCTTCATCTTTTTCAGCCTGGATAGCCAGACGGGCTCTTTCGATAAGTAGATCGGCATCTTTTTTGGCTAATTCTTGAGCTCTGGCTCTGATTTCATCACTGGCTTTGGTGGATTGTGCAATCAGTTCCTGGCCTTTTTGACTGGCAGCCTGAATCTGTTTCTTTACTTCTTCTTCGGCAAAAATACTTTGTTTTTTAACTGACTCCGCATGTTCAAGGCTTTCCTTAATTTTTTGCGAGCGCTCATCCAGCATTTTCAATACCCGTTTAAAAGCGACAAAATAGAGCAAAGTTAGAAGGATTAAAAAACTGACCAATTGCGATATTAATAAAGGCAGATTAATGCCTAACTCACCCATCTTTTTCCTCTTTTCGTGCGCGTTATTAGCTGTAAAATGATCAATAGAATGGTTTTATACCACCATGGCCAGCAAAATAGCTACGACCAGCGCATAAATGGCAACAGCTTCAGCCAGAATGATCGCCAAAATCATATTGGTTTGAATGGCACCCCTGGCTTCAGGGTTGCGGCCCAGGGCTTGCATGGCGCCATAACCAATCATACCGATGGCGAGGCCAGGCCCCAGTGCCCCCAGACCTATACTTATTCCGGCGCCTATCATTTTCATTGCTTCTGCATCCATCTTACGATTATCCCCCTTTTCTGATTTATATTAAGAGCGTTTGATTAGTGACTTACCGCTTCTTTTCCCAGTGAATGCTCTTCTTGTTCATGACCTGCTACCGCCATCGAAGTGAATATCAAAGTCAACAAACCGAAGGCCAGAGCCTGAACAAATCCCACCAGCATTTCCAATCCATAAATTGCTACGGACAGAACCCAGGGTACCAGGAAAGAGACGCTCAGTAACAAAATTTCACCGGCTAACATATTTCCAAAGAGACGGAAGGTAAAACTGATCAACCTGATGAATTGACTGATAAACTCCAGGATGCCAACAAATAAGTCCAAAATCCCGAATGCGAAGTTGCCCAAAGCGCTTTTAATTTTGATATGCCCAATATCTTTAAAAGCCTGAATAAATTTCTTGATTTGAATAAACTGACCGATATACCGTAACCCGGAGGCCTTGAATCCAAAAATCCACACCGTAAAGAACGCCACAAAAGCCAGCGCTAACGGGACATTGATATCAGTATTGGCCCCCCGCAACAACGGTATGTGCGCTAAATGCCCGTGATGCTCTATACCGAAAGTAATTGAACCGTAACCGGGGATTAAACTGGTCCAGGCGTTGATAAAAACAAACAAGAAAATTGCGGCCACAATGGGAAACACCTGGCGCCCGTATTTTGGTCCGGCTATACCCTCGCATAAATTTAATAAAGTAGATACCACAAATTCGAATGCAGCCTGCATTCGAGAAGGGACCATTTTCATTTTTCGAGTTGACAAGAGGGTGAAAAGCAGCAAAATGGCAATGGTAATCCAGGTAGTTATCAGAGTATTGGTAACCGGAAGCACTCCGATGTGAAAAATAGGTTCAGCGGGCAATTCCGGCTTAGGCGTCTCAACTGAAGCCCAACCGGGCAGAT
>DAOUAU010000083.1:0-2552 GCA_034433195.1 Dehalococcoidales bacterium | reverse complement strand
AAATGGACCTGTCCAGAACAATCAGGGTTTTGGCCTTCCCGGTAATCTGGCGTATCTCTTCAAAGGGGAAAGGACGCCACAGACGGAAGCGCACCAGCCCCACTTTCTGACCGGCGGCACGCAGGTTATCTATGGCCATCATGGCTGTTTCACTGTAACTGCCCATGGTCATTAACAGGGTATCACAATCTTCACAGCGGTAAGTCTCCACCGGATTATACTGGCGGCCGAATCTTTTGGCGAAATCCTGCCAGATTTCCCGTACCACCGCTTTGGATTTCTCCATATTGATTTCCTGCGCCCATTTAATCTCGGTAAAGATTATCGGGGGAGCGAAATCGCCCATGGATACCGGTTTGGCTGGATTGAGCGGCAGGGGGAAATTAATAGCCGGCAAAAACGCATCCACTTCAGACTGCTCAGGGAAAGTCACCGGTTCCACCATATGGGAGATATGGAAACCATCCATATGGATCATTACCGGCAATAATACCCGCGGGTCTTCGGCAATGCGGAAGGCGCAAAGTATATTATCAATGGCTTCCTGGCCGTTCTCAATAAAAATTTGAATCCAGCCGGTGTCCCGCACTGACATCACATCCGAATGGTCGCCCCAGACGCTCAAGGGGGATGAGAGGGCGCGGTTAGTCACCGCCATCACAATGGGCAGACGCATACCAGAAGCCGCATACAGCACTTCATGCATTAATTCCAGTCCCGGGCCGGCCGTAGCCGTAAAAGTGCGGGCGCCGGTGGCTGAAGAACCCAGACAGGCGCTCATGGCGGAATGCTCTGATTCCACCGGTATAAATTCGGCGTCCAGTTCGCCGTTAGCCACTAAATCAGACAGATGTTCCGCGATATGGCTTTGGGGAGTGATGGGGTAGGCTGCAACCACGTCAACCTTAGTCATTTTGACGGCTTCGCTGACGGCTACGGCAACTTCCATACCAGTTCGTTTAGCCACTATTCCTTCTCCTCAATCATACTAATTACTTTCTTGGGGCATTCCCTGGCACAAATGCCGCAGCCCTTGCAATAATACATGTCTGCCTCATAAGTGCCGTCCGCATTTTGTTCAACGCAGCCTTCCGGGCAGTATATCTGGCACAATGCGCACTGGTTGCACTTGGGGAAATCATAAACCGGCCGGCGGGAACGCCATGCGCCGGTTGGATTGTTGGCGGCGCTGCCGGGTTCAGCAGAGATGGCACCAATTTCTATTTCTTGCCAGGTCAGCTTGTCTTCGGGCTTGGATTTAACCACTACTCTGGGTGTATTATTTGATTTTGCCAACTGCCTGCTCCTCTAAAATAGTTTCAGCATATGCCCGTTTAAAAGCTGAGATATTTTTCTCAGCCAATCGACCAAAACGTTGATTGATAGGCTCATTGATAGAATCCAGACTGACCAGGTTAAGCACCTTCAGGACCGCGCCGATCATGGTGGTATTAGTGATGGGGACGCCCAGTTGCTCCAGCGCTATTTTGGTGGCGCCCACAGTGGCCAGAGTGGCCTTGATATTGAAGTCCTGGTGGATTTGTGCGGCGGTTTTACTGGTATTGATGATGATGATGCCGCCCGGCTTCAGACCGGAGGCCACATTCACCGCCGCCAGCAGACCCGGATCCAGTACCACTACGATATCCGGCTCTGTGACGGAATAGCGCATGCGGATAGGTTGCCCGGCGCTGATTCTGACATACGCCTGCACCGGAGCGCCGCGTCTTTCCGGCCCAAAACTGGGGAAGGCTTGGGCGTATTTGCCTTCACTGATGGCTGCTTCCGCCAGAATTTCAGCCGAAGTAACGGCGCCCTGTCCACCCCGGCCGTGCCAACGAATTTCATAAATATAATCCGGTTTTACCAAGCTGCCCTCCCTAAATTTATTTGTTACTAATCCCCGAACGGGAAGTAAAAAACTGATAATTTGGGTCAGGAAATGGTGTAATGATGGTCAGACCAAGACTATACCCGTCCCGTGCGCGGGTTAAACAAGAAGGAAGGATAGGGACGGAGTAACCAACTTCATAAATTGTAAAATGCCCCTGGAGAGACTCGAACTCTCGCATCCAGCTTCGGAGGCTAGCACTCTATCCACCTGAGTTACAGGGGCTGAGTTCCTAATAATATAATAATAGCGGAAAAAACGAATTTACACAAATCGATAATACTATAGTGATAAAGGTAGTCAGGAGAGTCTGTAACCCAGGGGTCATTTGCAAGGCCAGGCCTTGCAAATGACCCCTGGGTTACAAGCCGGAACCACAGGTGTTTGTTGCAAAAATAATGGACGGAAATGCAAAAAACAATTACGGGAATTTCAGCACAAGCTTAAGATCGCTTTCAGTATCCTATCTCACGGATCGAACCCTGCCACGTCATCTGTGGTTCATTCATGCTCGCTGTCTCTAGCCGGCTATGCTTCGAAACCGTATCTTTTGATTAACTCTTTAAGTCGAGTATCACTATACATCTCCACTCCCTCAGCGGAGACGATGAGTTTCTGTCCCGCGCGCATCTTCACTGTTATCCTACCACCGCCATCACCG
>DAOUAU010000082.1:0-3736 GCA_034433195.1 Dehalococcoidales bacterium | reverse complement strand
ATCGATCAGGGCAGAGATGTTGATTTTGTGTTTCATATTAATAGCCAGGATTTCCCGGTGGCGTTATTTCTAAAATGTTCAGATGTACTCACGGATGCCAACCAGGCCGGTGTCTGGGTAAAAGGTGAATTAATCCCAGGCTTCATGGCCGATCAAAGGCACGAACCGGCATCCGCCCAGGCTGCGAATGACATTGCGGTCGTTCAAACGGATGACATGGTACAGTTCCTGGATTTCCCGGTTCCCCACCGGAATGACCATGCGTCCTCCAACGGCTAGCTGGCGGACCAGGACATCAGGAATCCGCGGTGTGGCCGCTGTCACCATAATGGCCTGATATGGCGAGCCTTTCTCCCAGCCCAGGGTAGCCCCGGTTAGCTCGAACTGGATATTGGTATAGCCTAATCTTTTGAGCAGCGCAGAGGCATTTTGGGAAAGCTCAGGAATTCTTTCGGTAGTGACCACCAGCCGTGCCAGTTCAGCTAAAATAGCAGTTTGATAGCCGCTGCCGGTGCCTATTTCCAGCACTTTTTCCGTGTCTTGCAATTCCAGCGCCTCGGTCATCATGGCCACGATCAGAGGCTGGGAAATGGTCTGACCGTGACCGATGGGCAGCGGTTCGTCAGAATATGCCAAAGCTTCAAGACGCGCCGGAATAAAAAGCTCACGCGGCACTTTGGCCATGGATGCTAACACCCGCTGGTCTGCGATTTGAGACCTCAGAGACGATAGCAACCTGGCTTTAGCCGAACTCAGGTCCATCTTCATGTTACCAGTCTGCCAGACAGATGTTTAGCGCGGAACCAGGTAGAACGCAGCAATCATAAGGATGATTATAATCAATGTGGTCAGACCAATCCATTTCAATTCTCTTAAAAAAGCCTGCGCCGTTGGAACTGCAATGGCGGTGTTTTTAGGCTGTGCTCTGGGGGCCGGAATACTCTGAGAGGCGGCCACTGGAGCAGTTTTTGCGGCCGCTGGTGCAGTTCTCGCTGCCGCCGGGGCAATATCTCTACGATATTTCTTCGCTTTGGGTGACATCTGATATCCTCCTATTTGGCTCTGGGGTGAGATCTTTCATAAGTTTTCCGCACGTGTTCCGAAGTCAAATGTGTGTAAACCTGAGTGGTAGAAATATTGGCATGTCCCAGCAGTTCCTGTACCATGCGCAAATCTGCCCCACCATTCAACATATGGGTGGCGAAACTGTGTCTGAGGGTATGCGGTGTGACGATGCTTTCAATTCCCGCTGCCCGGGCATAACCTTTGAGGATTTGCCACAGTCCTTGCCTGGTCAAACGCTCACCGCGCACGTTCAAGAAAAGGGCTTTTTCTTCGGTGCGGTGTTGAACGATTATGGGCCGGGCTTCTTTCAAATACTTATCGATCGCCAAAGCGGCGCTGGGATAAATCGGAATCATGCGCTCTTTTTGTCCCTTGCCGTAACAGCGCACAAAACCGTCAGAGGTATCCACATCTTTCAGGTCCAGTGAAACCAGTTCAGTGACTCTCAAGCCGCTGGCATACAGCAGGGCCAACATCGCTCTATCGCGTTTAGCTTCCGGAGTGTTGGATCTGGAAGGTTCCTCCAACAAGCGGCGGGCTTGCTCAATCGAGATCGCTTTGGGCAGTGACCGGCCAACCTTCTGAGAAGCAATATTTTCGGTTGGATTGACCGGTATTTTATGTTCCTCGCACAGGTATTTAAAAAATGATTTAGCCGCCGCCACCTTGCGCGCTTGTGTTGCGGAGGCGTAATTTTTTCCTCGCATAGCCAGCATGTAGGTCAACATGTCCTCCCGTCCGAAATTGTCCCAGGACGGCATCTGGCTTCTTTTGGAAGTTTCCTCTGCCATACAGGCCTCAAGTTGATTCAAATCGTTACGGTAGGCTTCTTCCGTGTTTTTGGAGAAGCCTTTTTCAACCTTCAAATATTGTAAAAATGAATCTATGTACTCGCTCATAATCTTTAGTCCAGTCAATAAAATCAGACTCATTTTAACATAACTACAAAATAATTGCTAAAAACCGGGAGTGACTGCAGAGGTCCTGACACTCTGATTGATGGGAACGGCAGGCGGTATGCCGCAAAGCCCCGAAAATGTCAATTCCATGACAGTTGTTTTATATTATAAAGAGGATATCAATGATCAGCGTGGCAATTAAAAAAGCGAAAAAATGATGTGAATATCAAGAGGCAGGTATGGAACAGACTGTTAAACCCAGAATAGCGGGTTATCTATTAGTTATTACCGGCAGTATCGCCATCCTGGGAATGCTGCTGATGACTTTCATTTTGTGGGCACTGGCACAAGGCATGGCCGTGGGTTATGCCGAACCGGGAAACGCTCCTCTGGCGTTGATTTTGATCATGGGTTTGTTGTTCACCATTCCGGGCATAATAGCAGTTCTTGGAGGAGTGAATGCTCTGAGGCGGCGGCGCTGGGGACTGGCGTTGGCCGGTGCCATTGGTGCCTGTTTTTACTTTAATGTGCTGGGCATTCCGGCCCTGGTACTGGTATTGCTGGGCAAAAACGAGTTTTCCGGCGTCAAAGCCCGAGTCTGATTGAAATGACTAGTGATTTGATCAAAGAATTACTGCGTCAGTTGCCCGATTCTCCGGGCGTTTACCTGATGCGCAATCAGCGAGGCGGTATCCTGTATGTGGGTAAAGCGATCAGTTTACGCAGCCGGGTCCGTTCCTATTTTGCCTCTCCTGAAAAATTGACCATCAAAACCAAATTACTGGTGGAGCAGGTGCATGATTTCGAATATTTTGTGGTCTCTTCCGAACAGGAAGCGCTGATACTTGAACTGAACCTCATCAAACGCTATTGGCCGCCCTACAATGTGCTGCTCAAAGATGATAAAACCTTTCCATATTTGAAAATTCAAGAGAAGGAAGACTGGCCGAGGGTTCATATCACGCGAAAATTAGAGGATGACGGCGGGCACTATTTTGGCCCCTTTGCCAGTATTAATTCACTCAGGCAGTCGCTGGATGTGCTTAAACGCATTTTCCCGCTGCGCACCTGCGGACTACCCATTACTGAAGGGAAAAACAAGCGTCCTTGTTTGAAATATCATCTGGGTTATTGCCTCTCTCCCTGTGCCGGAAAAGTGACGCGGGCTGAATATCAACAAATTATCAACCAGCTGATAAATTTCCTGGAAGGTAAACATCAAACGGTGACACGTTCTCTCAAGAAAAAAATGGAAACCGCCGCTTCCGAAATGAAATTTGAGCAAGCAGCCCGTTTTCGCGATCAGTTAAAAGCAGTCCAGACCGTAGTAGAGGGTCAGAAAATAGCCATGAAGGTCCGGGGTGAGCAGGATGTCATCGCTTATGCCGCTGATAAAGACCAGGCCTGTGTTCAGGTCTTCATGATCAGACAGGGCAAATTGATCGGTCGTGAAAACTTCACCTTGAAGGGTGTTGAAAACGAAGAGCCGGTGCAAATTATGACCAGCTTCGTCAAGCAGTTTTACAGCTCCAGCCCTTATATTCCGCGGCTGCTATTGCTGCAGTTTCCGGTAGAAGGCGCTGAGGTGATTGAGAACTGGCTGGCGGAAAAGAAAAATGCCAGAGTGAAAATGGAAGTGCCGGAGCGGGGGAAAAAAAAGGAATTAATTGACATTGTGGCTGAAAACGCCAGGCAAGGTTTGACCCAGCTCAATATCAAGCAGATGGCAGTTCCCGGCGCCTTGACCGAAGCCCTTTCAGAAATTCAAAAAG
>DAOUAU010000081.1:0-6233 GCA_034433195.1 Dehalococcoidales bacterium | reverse complement strand
GGCAGAAACAGGTCTTCCCAAGGTTTATGGAGGTATTCGCGGGGTATCTTACCTATACCGATGAACAAATAGGCCGGCTTCTCAACTTCCTGAAAAAAAGCGGTCAATATGATAACACCCTCATCGTCCTGATCTCCGATAACGGCGCTTCCGGCGAGGGCGGTCCCGAAGGCTGCTTCAATGAATATTACCATCTCATGTCCATGCGTTGGGCGGACCTGGTTTCGGATGAACAGCTAGAGATGCTGGGTTCTCCGGAAGCAGCCAACAACTATCCCCGCAGCTGGGGATGGGCGGGCAATACACCGCTCAAGATGTACAAGACCTGGTGCCACGCCGGCGGCGTGAAAGTCCCCTGTATTATCAGTTATCCCAACAAGATCAAGGACAAGGGCGGCATACGAAGGCAATACCATCATGTCATCGATATTAACAGCACTGTCCTGGATATCGCGGGAATCAAGCAGCCGGAATTCATTAAGGGCATCAAGCAGGCGGATAAGCCCGGAATCAGTATGACCTACACCTTCGACGCACCGTCCGCTCCGAGGCAGAGATTGGTACAGTATTACGAGATGCTTGGCAACCGGGGCATCTGGGCAAACGGATGGAAAGCAGTCTCCGATCACGTTATCTCAGCCAGCTTCAAAGAGGACAAATGGGAACTCTATCATACCGATGAAGATTTCTCCGAGTCCCGGGACCTCTCCGCCACCCACCCGGAAAAATTGCGTGAAATGGTGGACCTCTGGTGGCATGAGGCGGGAAAATACGGGGTGTTACCCATGCTTGAGAGTCATTATAAGAAAATGGGCGGGTTCGACTGGAACAAAATGCTCCGGTTCGCGCCTTCGGAATACCACAGCCGTTACACTTTCTACCCGCAGATGACCCCTAATTCTCTGGCCCCGCGCCTAGCCAATAAATCATTCGTGATCAAGGCTTATGCAGCGCACCGCAAGGGGAATGAGGGTACTCTGGTGGCTGCTGGAGACAACTCTGGCGGCTACGCGCTTTATGTCAAGAACAACCGGCTGGTATTCCACTTGAACTATCTTGCCGAAAAGCATTTTCATCTGGTATCGGGCGAGGAAGTGCCCGAGGGTGAGGTGATAGTTGGCTTTGAATTCATTAACACCAGGCCTGACCAGGGCGTGGGACGCCTGCTTATCAACGGAGAGCCGTGCGGTAGCATTTCCATCCGTGTATACCCCCTGTTTTCCGGAGGCAAGTTTGCCGTTGGCAGGTATGCCCTCTCTCCGATTGCGCCGGAAATGAAAGCGGCGGCCTGCTTCCCGTACCAGGGCCAGCTTGACCGTATTGAGATCGATATGGAACGCCCGGTGGATGATATGGACATTATGGTCGAGTTGGAACGCGAACTTCGGAATCAGTAATCTCACCCTTTCTGGACTTGCGTATTTATTGGAGATGTTCGAATAACGATGATAAAAAAAATAACCAGCCCGGGCAACATCCAAATTCGTTACATGGATTCCACGCCCTGGTGGCCGGAAACGCAAAGAATGGATGATAAACCGAATATCCTCTATATTCTTCTCGATGATACCGGCTTCTCCGACGTGGGATGCTATGGTTCCCTGATCGAAACACCGCATCTTGACGCCCTGGCGGCGGAAGGCCTGCGCTACCGTGATTTCCATGTCAATGCCATGTGCTCCCCAACTCGCGCCAGCCTCCTTACCGGATGCAACCATCATGCTGCCGGCATGGGTTTCATCGCGGAGATCAACATGGGTTTCCCCGGTTACCAGGGCAGTGTCAGTCATGAATACGGCTTTATCAGTGAAACACTGGTCAAGCACGGCTATGCTACCTATGCAATAGGAAAATGGCACCTTAATAGCCCTGATGTACGGACTTCCACAGGACCATTCGACCAATGGCCGCTTGGCCGCGGTTTTGAAAAGTATTACGGTTTCCTGGGAGCGGCAACCGGGCAGTTTTATCCGGAACTGGTACGCGGCAATGAATTCATCGACGCTCCAAAATTACCGGAGCAAGGGTATCACCTCAGCGAAGACCTGACTGATCAAGCTATTTCATACATCGGAGATCTCAAGTCCATCGATCCCCAAAAACCATTTTTCTGTTACCTGGCATTCGGAGCGCATCACTCTCCGCACCAGGCGCCCAAAGAGTTCATTGACCGCTATCAGGGCAAGTTCGATGAAGGCTGGGATGTCTATCGCCGGGAAGTATTCAAAAAACAGAAAAAACTTGGCATCGTTCCTGCTGATATTACACTTCCGGAGAATGATTATATCACGCCTTCATGGAATGAGCTTTCAGATAAAGAAAAGAGGGTGTTTGCCCGATATATGGAAGTCTATGCCGGATTCGTGTCACATACGGATGCCCAGATCGGCAGATTGTTGGATTACCTGAAGAAAATCGGCCAGTACGATAATACGATAATAGTTTTCCTGTCAGACAACGGGGCTTCCGCTGAAGGAGGCCGCTGGGGCACCAGGAGTTTCTCCTACCATTACTTGACCGAACAGGATCCTCCGTTGATTGAAGAGGAATACATGGAAGCACTAGGATCACCGGATATCAAGGGTCACTACCCATCCGGATGGGCGCGCGCATGCAACACTCCGCTGCGCATGTATAAATCCTGGAACCACTGCGGCGGAATAAAAGTCCCTCTCATCATCAGCTATCCTCAGCAAATCAAAGATAAAGGCGGTATCAGGACTCAACACCATCATGTGATCGATATCCACCCGACCGTCATGGAGTTATGCGGTATCAAGGACCCGGGCGAAATCAATGGAGTTACGCAAGAGACCAAACACGGCCTCAGTATGACCTATTCGTTTAATAATCCAGAGGAAAAAACTCACCGGCGTGTCCAGTATTATGAAATGGTAGGGAACAGGGGCATATGGGCAGACGGATGGAAAGCCGTGGCTGACCACGCCGCTAATCCATCTTTCGATTTTTCAAAAGACAATTGGGAACTTTTTCATACTGACACCGATTTCAATGAGACGCATAACCTCGCCGCGCGGTACCCTGAAAAACTCAGGGAACTGATCGATCTCTGGTGGCACGAAGCTGGCAAGTACAAAGTGCTGCCACTGGCGGAAAGCCACCTCAAGCGGGTGGAGACGTTCAACTCAAAGAAAATGTACCGGTACGCTCCGGTGAAACCCAGAACCCGGTACGTTTACTATCCCGAGTTTGTCATGGGCCCCGGTCCACGGCTGGTGCAAGACTCATTTCAGGCGACCGCCTATGCAGAGTATAAAACCGGAGACGAAGGAGTTTTGTTTGCCGCCGGAGATAACACCGGAGGCTACGCGCTCTATGTTCAGGATAACAAATTGAAATTCCACTCTAACTGGCTGGCTTACCGGCATTTCCATATCGATTCAGACATCACTCTGCCGGAAGGGAAATTGGAACTTGCTCTAAATTTTATCTTGACTGATGCCAGCGCCGGAGTGGGCAGACTGCTCATCAACGGCCGGCCCAGCGGCGATGTCTATATTGATACACAGCCTCTTTTCCCGGCCGGAACCTTCTGCATTGGGCGTTTCCCATTCATCTCTGTAACCGGCGATATGAAGGAAAAGCAGCGTTTTCGATACACGAACCGAATTGAGAAAGTGGAGTTCAAACTTAGTCGACCGGCCGGGAAAAAAGAACAGGCGCTGGATTTGGAACAGGCGCTGAAAAACGAGTAGTCTTTATCTCTGGGAAGAGATCTGGTGACAAAGATGCAGAGAGTTAACCGTCTGCAGACTCAACTCAAGACGGAGAGCGGCCTGGTAAGGGCGGGCAACGGATATCGTAACACGTTGATGATTGATGAGTGTTAGATTGCAGTGTTGTGGCGGGCGTGAGTAGTCCATACTAAAACGGCTGACTATATTGTGATCATAGGGCTCAAATCAACCTGTCCCACAAAGACCGCTCAAGGCGACACGTTGCAGCTAATTCTTCAGGGCAGGTCTGGACCATTTACGAGTTAAGGTCAACGATAATCCTGAATGGCAAGCAGTTTTTCAACGCCCGCAGCCAGGGCTTTCTGGCATAGCCCTTAGTTCTGCCGCAGAACCTGATGAAGACCACAATAGCCGGATAATATCTGCCAAAATACAGTGCCTGTTCAGACTTTTTAAGGAGGTATTTATGAGTAAGACGTATGAATTTGAAGCAGAAATAAAAAAAGTGCCTGACATTGATGGCGCCTATATTGAGCTGCCATTTGACGTCAAGGCGGAATTTGGGAGAGGGCGGGTGCCGGTTACCGCTACCTTTGACGGAGTGTCCTACGATGGCAGCCTGGTAAAAATGGGAACCCCTTGCCACATTATCGGGATAAGGAAAGATATCCGTATCAAAATAGGCAAGCAAGCGGGGGATAGAATCAAGGTCACCATAACGGAACGAAAAGACAAGTCCAGGGCTGGAAGAAACGGCTAAATGGAGCAGAAGTATCTTCAAAAAGGTGCTTGTTTTCTTAATGGTCAGCATCGGTAACATTATTGATGTTGAGCATATTAAGAGTGGGAGTTCCATCAGGACAGCAGTTATCTTCTTTTACCTTTCAAATGAGGGTATTTCAATACTGAAAACAGTGCAAGAGTTGGATTGCCTGTACTTAAAGGTTAAAGGGGATTCTTGCTCAATTGCACAAAGGAGGTGGCAAGAATTGGAAGTAAGAGAATTTACTTAAGTCCGAGCAATCAGCCTGCAAATGCTTATGCCGTTGGAAATACCCATGAAAAGGCGCAGGTGGAGGACCTGGCAAAACGCATCAAGACTGTTTTGGACAGTGCATATGAATGTGAAACAGTTATGGCAACCTTGTCAATGGGAATTGGTTATAACGAAAGAGCTAAAGAGGCAAAGGACAAAGGCTGTGAGGTTTATATTGCCATTCACTCAAATGCAGGTTGTGCCGGAAAAGCGAGTGGTGCCGTGGCCTTCTATCATCCAAATCAGGTACTTGGAAAAACATTGGCGGCAAGCGTTGTAAAAGAGCTGAATGCAATATGCCCTGTAAAATCCAACCGCAGTTCTGATGTTCCAAGCGGCATGACACAATTTAAAGGACAGGGGTATGCTGAGATTAGAAATCCTTATAATCGTGGACTTGTTGCAATGCTTGCAGAGACAGATTTTCATGATCGTCCTCAGGCAGCACAGTGGATTACCTCCGCGCCGCCGGCGGTCAAACCTTTGGACGGCGTGAAACCATGGTGACTATGCGTCTTAAACCCGGTCATATAACAGGGGTGAGTCTTGTGGCCAGCATAAAGCAGTTGCCCGGCCAGGCCCATTGTTATTCCAGCAAGCGTTCAGGTCAAGGTTTTGCTCTCTGTGTATTCGGGAGGTTAAAGCGCATGGTATTATGTGCCTGTTTCCTGCTTCATTTCCCATAAAACACATCCGGTGATATTTAAAAAAGCCAGCGCGTTTTTCACCCTCCCCCAGTCTGAGGAAAGAATGAAAGGGCCAAAGAAGAAGCCTCCCAGGTTTGGGAGGCTTCGCAACCGGCGGCTCGATTGATCCTGAAGAAAGCCGCTGTTTCCGTGGTGGTGTTACTTCTGAATCCAGCAGTGCGCTACCGTCTGGGGCCGCCTGGAAAACCGCCGGTTGAACCTAACCTGGTAACCACGCCTGAAATCGTAAATTTGGTGGCTAAAGTACCGGAAGTATAGGACCCGCCGGAATACAGGCCGTCAGTTACCGCTCCGGTCGCGCTGCCTCCGTTGTAAACCACATAGGTTGAACCGTTTTTCAAGTCGGGCGATGATAGAACGATTGATTGATATGACTTGATCGGGGCAAATGTCACCATTCCTTCGCCGCCTTCAATTCCGATATGAAACAGGGTACCGGCCGGCTGGACCGACGAGAGATTGTAGATCACCGAGTATTGTGTGGAAGATGTGTCGGGAGCCTGTGCCATACCGGCGCTGCCCAACGCCAGCAGAAAACCGCCGGTCATTTTGAAACCCGAATGGTCCAGGGCGCCGTTATCGTTGGCAGTGGGGCCGTTGATGATAACCTTGCCTCCCGTCATATCGATGGTACCGTTGATGTCCAAACCGTCGCCTCCGGAACTGATAAAAATGTATCCGCCGTTGATGCTAAGGTAGTAAGCTCCAGTAGAGGTGAAGGTGTTTTGCCCCGGTCTGCCCATCACGGCAGAGCCGTCATTCCCGCCGCTGACGTTGATACCGTCATCGCTG
>DAOUAU010000080.1:0-3442 GCA_034433195.1 Dehalococcoidales bacterium | reverse complement strand
GGGAGAAGCCCCTAGCCGGGCAGTCTGGATAGCTATCCAGCTATTTGGTTGCGCCGGCTCTAATCATATTCTGATTCCGGGCTGTGGGTACGGCCGTTTATCACGTCTCTTTTCCATGAGCGGATTCGCAGTGGCCGGAGTGGATATTTCGGGAACGGCGGTAGAGATGGCCCGTCAGCTGGACACGAGCGGTGTTTATTATCAAGCTTCGGCATTGAAGATGGACTTTGACAAATTGCCCTATGATGCCGTTTTTGCCTTCAACATCTTGCATCTGATGCCGGAAAATGATAGGAAGGCTATGATTATTGAATGCCGCCGTAAGCTGAAAGACGGTGGATTGGCGTTCTTTACGGTGTTTTCGGAACGTGAAAATGATTTTGGACAGGGCCGGGAGATTGAAAAGAACACCTTCGAAACTCGTCCCGGACGACCCGCCCATTACTTTACCGAAGAAGATCTAAACGACCATTTCAAGGGTTTTGAATTGGTTGAGAGCGGGATGATCGAGGATCCGGAAGACCACGGCGGCCAGGCGCACAGGCATCTTTTGAGGTACATCTGCATCAGGGTTTAGAAGGACTAATTAACAAACGAAGCAAAAAAAGCAAAAACATATTTTAGAGATAAAATCTTTTACTCATCATTGGATTGGCGTTCCATGCAGAGTGACACCCTGCATGGAACTGGACTAATTTTATTTTTATTTTGGCGCCTGTGGGGGAGGCATCAACGGCAGGCCGCCGGAAATATAGAGGGCTTGGCCGGTGACATAGGAGCCCATATCCGAGGTCAGATAGACCACGGCGTTGCCGATATCTTCCGGTTGGCCGATTCTTTGCAGCGGGACTTTGCGTCCCAGCATGGCGAAGAAATCGGCTTTTTGCTGATCATTCATATTTTTGGTGGTATTATCATAGAAATGTGTCTGAATGGGGCCCGGGACGATGGAGTTGACGTTGATGCCCAACGGCGCCAGAGCAGTTGCCAGGTCAGTAGTGAAACCCAGGATAGCCGCTTTGGCGGTATTGTAAGCAATCACGTGACCGGGCGGCTGTACGGCGCCGATGGATGAAATGCTGACGATTTTCCCGTATTTCCTGGCCTTCATCAGAGGCACAACGTATTTACAGAAGAAAAATATTGATTTCAGATTGAGGTTCATAACCCTGTCCCACTGGGCCTCTTCGAGTGTCTCGATCGGGTTGGTCATATGAGCGCCGCCGGCGTTATTGACCAGGATATCCACTTGCCCAAAACGCGCCACCACCTGGTTAACCACGGCCTTAACCTCTATCTCTTTGGAGACGTCACACTGTATAGCCAGCGCCACGCCGCCAATTTTTTCGATTTCGGCTACGGTTAAAGCGGCCTCCTGCATATCAATATCAGCAATGGCCACCTTGCAACCCTCCGCGGCTAATTTGTAGGCGATTCCGCGGCCCATCCCTTTGGCTCCACCGGTAACAATGGCAACCCTGTTTTTTAATAACATATTCTCCTCCTATTAAAAGCTTGAAGCGCTACCGCGAGTTTCAGATGAATAGATTTTGCTTTCCTGACATACTGCTGCAAAGGAGTACTTTCGGGTAGATGTTCGTCAGATTATGAGCCGATCATACCAGATGCGTCAAGATTCATGTCATTTTCACAACTTATTTTAGTTTATGCAAACCCGTGCATAGGAAATGGCGAATATATTTTTTAGCTCGTAGCGTTAGATATCCATCATTTGGTCGTAAAACGATATGATTTGGGCCGGTTTAGCCTAAGTGATATTGGCACACCATTGATCTAAGGCATCGTCTGGTCATTCACTTAATCTGCTGCGTAACAAAAGTTTCGGCGATTTTGGTTTCTATCTCTTCTGCGGCCGCTTTCAGTTCTTTCAAGTAGACTTTCATTTTGGGCCCTATTCTGCTCTCCGGACCAATGATGCTGATGGCCACCGGCAGAACATAGTTACGCACCGGAGCCGCCAGACACATGGCGCCCTGAATCCTCTCACCGGTACTGACACAAAACCCGTCTGTCTGGATTTTTTGCAGTTGCGCAATAACCTTGTCACGTGTGGGTTGTTTATCATCGGTCAGCAAAGTCAGGTTCAGATTGGCCAGGGCAATATCCAATTTGGTTTTTTCAAGCTGTGAGATCAATACTTTCGCGGTAGCCCCGGATGAGACATAGCGCATGTCCATTCCTCTTTCCACTACCCTTAATTCGTGGGCACTGTGGATATCCCGCAGCAGGACGTTCTGTATGCCGATTAAAATAGTCAGATTGATGGTCTCGCCGGTTAGAGCGGAGAGCTGGCCCATTTGTTTCAAAGAGCAGGTAATCAGGTATTCATGGGTAGAATAGGGATTAGAGACGATTCTGGCGATGGAGTAACCCAAATAATAGCGGTGACTGGTAGGGTCCTGCATAGCCAGGCGTGACTCTATCAATGCTTTCAGCAAACGGTGCACCGTAGCTTTATTCAGATTGCAGGAGGTGGCGATATCCGTAATGGTATTGATGCCGTTACTTAAACAAATCAGTATATTGGCTGAGCGGAACACTGATCGGACCGCAGTGGAATGCTTGTCTGCGTCCGGCAGCAGGTCCTGCAGACGGCTGGCATCATTTAACGCCGCAAAATTCAGATACCATGAGTGGTCAATTTCATTTCGTTTTTTTATAGAGCTCAATATTTACCTCAAACAATTCCAGATTGCCGGTGCCAACCAGGCTGGATGATCATGATTATCCGCCAGATAGCCGCACACAGTTTGATATTGCCACAATGAATACTCTAATCCGATGGAAGAAGTTCCGTATAACGAAACTATGGTTGCTATTTTTTCATATTTTGAATTCTCTGTCAAATTTTTATTTTGTTAGTCACCAGGCTTCCATCTCATCCTCCAGTTTTTTTATCAGCTTGACATCACCCTTTTCCAAAAGGCTATTGACAAACTTTAGCGATTAACGTATAGTACATAACATATCAATCTGAAACTATTGTTGCGAAAAACCTTAGACGCAGGAGGAGGTAACCAACTAACAAATGCAATTCAGAGCAGGATAAATTAACCTGCGATGCACTGAGTGACAGTCAGACTTACGAATGGACCAATTGTATATACTTCAAATGAACTCTGGATTATCTACACAACCGGTAAAATGTTAGCACATACGGATAGCAGGAGAAATCAGGATCATAGGTCAACTAAAGTTGGTTGTTGGTGTTTTGATGTGCTTTACTAGAAAAAATCAGGAGAGTTTAGAACTCATGATCAGCAAATAATTATGGAGGTGAGCATGAAGAAGTATCTGGTTCTATTGGTCGTTCTTTTGGTCATAGCATTTGTTCTCCCCGGTTGTCAGGGTCAAACCACCGCCCCAACCACTGCGGCCCCAACCACCGCGGCTCCTACCACTGCGGCCCCTACCACTGCGG
>DAOUAU010000079.1:0-5254 GCA_034433195.1 Dehalococcoidales bacterium | reverse complement strand
CTCTCCTGCGCAAATTCACTTCACACCTGAAACATGGTATAATTATCCTTGAAAATGAGCTATCCCTCGGGTTCGAAATATCCATCCTGACGCGTTTTGGAGGCCTGAACGCGATAGCTTGCAGGGCCGCTCAGCCGGTCTGTTTTCATCTCACCGGCATTTCTGAGATTTAGGGGGTTATACCTGTTATGGTTACGGATACCAATTCCAGTCCCGAGTTACCACCGCAAAACAACAACGATATCGATAATTCTGAAGCCGCCAGCAACTATACTGCGGCCAATATCCAGGTACTGGGCGGACGTGAGGCCATGCGCCGTCGTCCCGGCATGTATATCGGCAGCACCGACCAGCGGGGACTGCATCATCTGATTTATGAAATCATCTATAACTCCGTTGATGAAGCCATGGCCGGCTGCTGCAACCGTATCTCGGTGGTGATTAAAAAAGATAATTCGGTCACTATTGAAGACAACGGCCGCGGTTTTCCGGTTGAAATCCATCCCGTTACCGGCAAATCCGCTCTGGAAACCGCTCTCACCATTTTGCACGCCGGTGGAAAATTCGGCGGCGGGGCTTACCTGGTATCCGGAGGTCTGCACGGCGTCGGCTCCAAGGCGGTCAACGCCCTCTCGGAATGGTTCCGGGCAGACGTTAAAAGAGACGGCAAGCTCTATTCGATCGAATTCAAACAGGGCATATTGACCAGTCCGGTACAGGAAATCGGCTCAGCCACCGGAACCGGCACCACCATATCTTTCCTGGCTGATAAAGAAATTTTCAAAGACGCCACCTATGACTATAACACACTGGTGGAACGGGTCCGGGAGATTGCTTACCTCAACAAAGGACTGGAACTCAGCGTTAACGATGAGCGTATCGAAGTCGAAAAGACTTTCTATTTCGAGGGCGGAATATCGGGTTACGTCCACCACCTGAATCGCCACCGTGAAGTCAAACATCCCAAACCGGTTTATATTTACAAAAGGATTGATACCACCATCGTTGAAATCGCCTTCCAGTATAATGACGGCTATTCGGAAGCCATTTACAGCTTTGCCAACTGCGTCAATACGATTGACGGCGGCACTCATTTGACCGGTTTCCGCACCGCTTTGACGCGCGTTCTGAATGACTACACCCGTAAGAATAAAATGGTCAAAGAGGATGAGCCCAGCCTGACCGGCGATGATGTCCGCGAAGGTTTGACGGCCATTATCAGCGTCCGTTTGCCCGAACCACAATTTGAAGGGCAAACCAAGGGTAAACTCGGCAACGCCGAAACCAGGAGCGTGGTGGAAAGTGTGATGTCTGATCAGTTAGCACTTTTCCTGGAAGAGCACCCCGAAGATGCCCGCAGCATTCTGGATAAGTGCTTCACTGCCGCACGCGCCAGAGAAGCCGCCCGGCGCGCCCGTGATCTGGTATTGAAGAAAAGTAGTCTGGAAGGCGGGGCTTTGCCGGGTAAACTGGCGGATTGCTCCGAAAAAGACCCTGCCAACAGTGAATTATATCTGGTGGAAGGTGAATCCGCCGGAGGTTCGGCCAAACAGGGCCGCAACCGCCGTTTTCAAGCCATTCTACCCCTCCGCGGTAAAATTCTGAATGTTGAAAAAGCCGCTCCGGACAAAATGCTGGCGCATGAAGAAATCCGCAATCTGATTACCGCTCTGGGCACCAATATCGATAGCGATCTGGACCTGACCAAACTGCGCTACCACCGCGTTATTCTGATGACCGATGCAGATGTTGATGGTTCACATATCCGCACCTTACTGCTGACTTTCTTCTTCCGGCACCTGGTCGAATTGATTAACAAAGGCCATCTGTACATCGCCCAACCTCCTCTCTACCGCATTAAAGCCGGGACGATGCAGCACTGGGTTTATTCCGACACGGAAAGAGAGGAAGTCTTGAAACGGGTAAAAGAGACTAATCGTAAAATTGAAATTCAAAGATACAAAGGTTTGGGTGAGATGAGCGCCGAGCAGCTCTGGGACACTACCATGAACCCGCAATCCCGGACACTTTTACAGGTTGGCATTCCAGACGCCGTCAAGGCTGATGAATCCTTCCGCATCCTGATGGGTGAAGAGGTCCCGCCGCGCAAAGCTTTCATCCAGGCCCACGCCAAGAGCGTCAAAAACCTGGATGTCTAAATAAACACATCTGCTAAAAAAACACCCTGATAAAAAAATCAGGGTGTTTTTTTCTGGCACAGCTGTTTTTCATCTCCAGTCAGGTTCATACCTGCTGACACTGTGCGCAATAATAAACGCTGCCGCCCATATAGGCTTCCTTCTGGACAGCGTTTCCACAATGCGAACAGGGTTTAGCTGCCGTATATCTGCTCAGTTTAGTGATATATCTTCCGTCTTTCCCGAACAAGTCCTTCTCGGTATCCCGGCCGCCTCCGGACACCATTTCCGAGAGAGTTTGTTTGACCGAATGGAATAAATTCTCCCGGTCACCCTCAGTTAAAGTATGGATTTTTTTCCTGGGATGCAGGCGGGCGTTAAATAAAATATCCTGCAAAACACCATTGCCCAGACCAGGAATTCTCTGCTCGGTAGCCAGGAAAGCCTTCAGGCTCAGTTTTTGTACATCAGCCTCATTCATCAGGTGATTGAAATAGACTTTATCAAAGGCCGGAGTTAACACCGCCGGCTTCTCAACGCCTGCTTTATAATAGGGGTTATCATATATCCCGCCGGCGAAACAGATAATGCCGCCGTACATCTGCACCACCGCGCTGAGGACGGCAGATCCAGTGAATTTAACCAGGAGTTGATGTTTGGAAGGAATGGGATCACCTTCGGCATGAAGGCGCAGATTGACGCCGTCACTAAACACCAGGGTGGCATTTTCAGCCTGAACTACCACCATTCCCCCACAACCGGCGGATTCTCCGATAGTTTTGTCGATTAACAATCCCCCATATCTTTGTGGGTCTCCGTGATACCATGTCAGTTTATGGGGTGTTTGGGCGACCATTACGGCAGTGATTTTTTGGCCTTTGATAGTTTGATTCAACTGTTGAGAAATCACCTGGGCTTCGGGCAATTCCAGCATTTTGGTCTCCCTGTGAATCTGATTCGATGATTAATGATGAGTATAATATGGTTTTAACATGCATTTTCCAATCTGTCGGCGGCAGATTGGTGTTTTCATGCTATTTAAGGTGCAGTTACTGCCGGTATAACCCCTTCTGCTGAATATATCTGGCGACCTCAGGAGGCACCATCTCATCAATAGACAGTCCCGCAGCCACCCTCCGTCGAATCTGAGTGGAGCTGATGTCAATCAGGGGCTTTTCCAGCACGGTACAGCGCCCGGTGATGCCCGGTAAATCCTTCTCTATCAGACCGACGTCCGGTTTGGCATATCCCGGCCGGGGGGCGGCTACAATCCGGCAGATCTGTATCAGGAGGTCAGCTTGATACCATTGCGGCAGACTGAGCAGGCTGTCCCAACCCAGAATAAAGTAAAGTTCATCCTCCGGTTTCAGACCGGCCCGCATCTTGACCATCGAGTCCACAGCATAGGAATGTCCTTCCCGCTGCAGTTCCATCAATGACAAGCTGTAACGCGGCTGACCGGAGATGGCCAGTGTGAGCATCTCAAGACGTTCCTTCCCCGGGGTAATAGAGGCCAGATTTTTAAAATACGGCTGACCGGCCGGCATGAAAACCACTGCGATCAGATCAAGCACCCGCAGAGCTTCAGCCGCTACCGCCAGATGCCCCACATGGACCGGGTCAAAGGTTCCGCCCATAACGCCAATTCTGTTCATAGGGTCTATTTTAGACTATTTGCGCCAACGGTTAAATCAGTCAGATTTTCTTGGTCCATGACAGTCTTGTCATTTTATAAAACCAGCTTGAACGATGCCCATCAAAACCCAATAGAACCGCTTGTAGCTTTCCCTTCATTGCTGGTTTTGAATCTCATTAAAATTTTCAGGGTATTTAACTTTGGTTAGTCAGAATCTTTCTGGTCATCTGAAGGCGGCAGCGGGCGGCTGCTGGTCCGTTTATTATCATCCACCCAGGTCCATTCCATGTTGCCAGTTTTAACCGTATCACCGGATTTGGCTCCGGCTGATCTCAAAGTCTTGTTTATACCCAGCCTTTCCAGGGTTTGATTAAATTCCTGAAGATCGTCCGCATTGTTCATATCTAGTTTATCCAACAAGCGCTCAATCACCGGATCAACCAGGATGTATCCGCTGCCCCGCTGTTGTACTCTGGTGGTGCGGTGGACCGGTTTAGGACGAAAGACCTGGGGAGCGGCCTCAGCAGGGGTGGTTGTGCTGTCTTTGCTGTCAACCCCTTTCAAGGTTCTCCAGACGGCCTGCACCAGCTCGGGCAAGCCTTCACCAGTGGCGGCCGAAATGAAAAACGGAATAATCTCCGCTCCTGTAAAAGATGCCTTCAAATCTCCCCGGCGTGCCTGAACCTGGGGTAAATCAATTTTGTTAATAGCCACAATCTGCGGCCGTTTAGAAAGAGTGGCATCAAAGGCGGCCAGCTCATTATTCACTTTAAACATCTCTTCCAGGGGCTCAGCCGAACTGCCGTCCAGCAAATGCAGCAGCACTTTCGTGCGCATGGCATGTTTTAAGAAACTGTGTCCCAGGCCTTTTCCACTATGGGCGCCCTCTATCAAACCGGGAATTTCAGCCAGGATAAATTGATTGTTATCCCCGGCATTCACCACTCCCAACTGGGGCTCAAGCGTAGTGAAGGGATAATCGGCAATTTCTGGATTGGCTCTCGAAAGGGCGGCTAACAGCGAAGATTTTCCTACATTGGGATAACCGATAATGCCGGCGTCAGCAATCATGCGCATTTCTAAAACCACGATTTTTTCCTGACCCGCTATTCCAGGTTGGGCAATGCGGGGAGCTTGATTGGTAGCTGTGGCATAATGTGAGTTGCCGTAACCACCGTTACCGCCTCTGGCTACCACTATTTGCTGCCCTTCTTCTTTCAGATCAATCAGGAAAATCATCTCATCGTTAGTGTCTTTATGGAAAACCAGTGTACCCGGCGGTACATTCAAAATCACATCCGCGCCATTAGCGCCGTGTTTGTTTTTAGTCATCCCCGGGCCGCCATTCTGAGCTTGAAAGATCCTTCTCCTCTGGTAAATGCGCAGTGTGCTGACACTGGCCAGCGCTTTAACTATAATATCCCCACCCCGGCCGCCATCCCCGCCAAAGGGTCCGCCAAAGGGTATGAATTTCTCTCGG
>DAOUAU010000078.1:0-2045 GCA_034433195.1 Dehalococcoidales bacterium | reverse complement strand
TGGGGCAGTCTGTCTGGTTGGATTATATCAGCCGCAGCCTTTTAACCGGCGGCGGATTAAAAAAACTGGTCGATGACGGTGTGACCGGAGTCACCAGCAACCCCAGTATCTTTCAAAAAGCCATCGGTGAGAGCAAAGATTATGATGCTCTGATTGCCGGAATTTTAAAAACCCAACCGCATATCGATATCCCCTCCCTGTATGAAAAGCTGGCAATCGAAGACATCCAGATGGCCGCTGATGTTCTGATGCCGGTATATCATACCACCGGCGGCACAGATGGATTTGTCAGCCTGGAAGTATCTCCGCACCTGTCAGCCAAAACCGCCGCCACCGTTAAAGACGCCCGCCGTTTGTGGAAACTGGTTAACCGGCCTAATTTGATGATCAAAGTACCGGCCACTCCTCAGGGTTTGAAAGCTGTTGAAACCCTGATCGCCGAAGGCATCAATGTCAATGCCACTCTTATTTTCTCTCTGGAACAATATGATGCCGTAGCCAAAGCCTATATCGCCGGTCTGGAAAATAACCCCAATCCGGCGAAAGTGGCTTCAGTGGCTTCCTATTTTGTCAGCCGTATTGATACCGCGGTGGACAATTTGCTAAAGCAAAACGGCTCGTCACAGGCCCTGGCATTGCGCGGGAAGGTTGCCGTGGCTTGCTGCAAATTGGCCTATACCCGTCTGGCCAGGATATTCTCCGGAAAACGTTTTGAAAAACAGGCTTTGCGCGGCGCCCGTGTCCAGAAAATGGTCTGGGGCAGCACCGGCACCAAGAATCCGGCTTATTCTGACGTCCTGTACATTGAAGAAATAATTGGGCCGGATACCATTAATACCGTGCCCACCTCTACACTCAATGCTTTCCTGGAGCACGGTCAGGTCCGCCTGTCATTGATTGATCAAATCCCACTGGCCAAAAAACAAATTGCTTCCTTGAAAAAATTGGATATCGATCTGACGGCTGTCACTGACCGGTTAATGGAAGAGGGCGTGCAGGCTTTTGTCATCGCCTTCGACCAGATGCTGGACAGCCTCAATGCCCGATATGGTAAAAAGTAGTCACTGTCCAGGTTAGGGACACCTTCGGAACCAGCCTGATAAATCGCGGTATACAGATGTCGGGCTGGAGCCGTATCAAACAAAACCGCAGTTGCCGTTTTGTAGGAAAGGAGATGATCACAGCCGGTTCACTTTGCTGCTTAGCCGGGTTGTGCTTTGAATGAAGATTCCTGATTTACCAGAGCTGAGTCTAACCGGTGAATGACCCCAGTGTAAAATCCAGATCTGTTTCCAGCGCTTTGAGCTTTTCAGGCGTAAAAAGGGCATCTACCGATTCCAGCATCAATCTGGTTTCAGTACGGTCCTGGGCCACCAGATGAACCCGCAGAGCTTCTTGACCCCGGACGGTAAAAACCAGGGTACCCCGATATATGAAAGTAGAAGAATCGGACGGCATGGAATAAGTCACCAGTTTGTTCTGGTCCAGGATGAGTCCCTGCCTCAACACAAATTCTCTGACTTCGTCATACAATAAAGTAGGATTTATTTCTTTATAGATTTTCTTAATCTGCATCAAATGCCTCTTTTTCACTGCTTAGTGATTCAAAGATAGCACAAAGAGCCGCTGGTTACAATCTCTGATAAGTCTCTGGTCTGTTTCAGGGTCATCCTCTGGCGCCCTTCTCTCCCAAAAAAAGGGGTGGTCCCAAACTCCGGCAAGGAAGTACCTGCCTGGCTTTTTTCACACTGCCGGATGATCGGCGGCAACTCTGGTATCACGGGAGTCTCGCCTGTGTAGCCTGATACCCCCGGCGAGCCCTTTTCACCAAACCATGCATGGAACGCCTTGCCGGATAATAATCCGTTAGTGCTGATCAGATAGTTCCCCTCAGCCGTGGATCGAGAGCATCTCTCAGTCCATCACCCACCATATTAAAAGCAAAAACCACCAGCATGATGGCAATGCCAGGAGCGAATGAAAGAACCGGGTGAGTACTGAGGTACCTGTAACCGTCATTGACCATCGCCCCCCAGGCTGCACCC
>DAOUAU010000077.1:0-11743 GCA_034433195.1 Dehalococcoidales bacterium | reverse complement strand
TTTGGAAATTCCCCTCCCCAACCGTGGTAATCGCAATACAGCCGGCCGTAACCGGTTACCAGCGCGTAAAGCCCGAGGCGAGGGCTGTGGCAGACATAGCCGGGAGTGATGATATTGACGGTGCCGATAGAGCGCGCAAAACGGTGAGTATAGCGGTTGTAGCCGCGTCCGGTACCCTGAGAAACCGCAATCGAAAAGGGGCCGTATTCGGCGATAGATTCTTTCATCCTGGTTGAGATAGTATCAAGAGCCGCATCCCAGCTGATGCGCTGCCATTTGCCTTCACCTTTTGGGCCGACCCTTTTTAGAGGATATTTGAGGCGGTAAGGATTATCGATATGCTGGATACTGGAAAGACCCTTGGAGCACATCGTGCCTTTAGTCAGAGAATCAGGATTCCCTTCGATTTTGATGATTACACCGTCTTCGAGGGTGACTTTGACACCACAGCCGCCATGGCAGCTTTTACAGGTAGAAAGAACTACTTTACGCTCGGACATTGGAGAGACCTCTTTTCAATGAATCATTCAGGAAAATGGGATTGTACATGCCTGATTTAAGAACACAGTAACGCAGCATGGCTCCGCCGGTGACCTCACAAAGTGTTCCTAGAATTAGAATTAAGGCGGTGGCTTCTCCTGCGAAGATGCTGTAAATGGCAATTATGCCGGGGATAACAATACCCAGGGCCACCACGCCAAACCAGAAGTGGGGTGAAATGCTGCCCTTGATCTGCATCAGGACTGATTGTTTGCCGGTACCTTCCCGGCGCGATGAAATAAAGAGGTAAAGTGCGATCAAAAGGACATTTACCATCAGCATAATGCGGCTGCCCATTTCAGCCGCGTGCATATTCACCTGAGGAGAATAAGTACCGATTGCCACGGTCATGCCAAAACCGCCCAGAAAACCGCAGGCTACAAAAAGAACTGGCAGCAGAGATAAATCCCAAAAGGGAACTCCTTTGATGCTGTTAAGGACGAAACCGGTATAGGTGGCTACGCATAATGCGAAGATACCCGCCAGTACTTTAAAGACCATTATCAGCGCTGTTTGATCAGGGACGAAGTATGAAAGAACAATCTGGATAAAACCCAGCCCGGTGAATCCGGCTACGAACAACAAACCGCGTGACAGCCATGATGTCCGCGGATGCATGATCAGACGCCAGAAACGCGCAGGTTTGCCCAGGAATGAAAAATGTAATCCGCCTTTTATGACACTCACAATAATCCACCCGATCAACATGCCCCAGAGATTGTCAAAGAACAATGAGACCAGATACAGCCCGCCGCCCAAACCTCCGGTATAAAATGCCAGCCACAAGATCAGCCCGCGCTTGTCAATCCATTCAGTCTGGCGGTTGCCT
Source organism: Dehalococcoidales bacterium (assembly GCA_034433195.1). Classification (GTDB taxonomy): domain Bacteria; phylum Chloroflexota; class Dehalococcoidia; order Dehalococcoidales; family UBA3254; genus DATIKD01. The sequence goes on along the minus strand of DAOUAU010000077.1, from coordinate 10,374 downwards.
TTAACCATCCAATCGTGAGTCACCATCCATTGTCTTGGAGTCTGCATATTATTTTTGCTCCTCTTTCTTAAGGTCGGCGAAGATCAGGCGAGCGCTTTCAACCTGAGTGCTTAAACCAGGCATATGACCTCCGGTTTGGACCGCCAGAGGAGCCCGGTTGGAGGGGGCGTTGCCCAGACCGGGATCAATATAGTATACAGAAGGGTCAGTTTTGTATTCCTGATGCAGCTGGAAGCCTTGATGTGCTTTGATTAATAACGAGGCCTCACTATTGGGGTCATCCAGATCCCCGAAAGTTAAAGCCCGGGCCTGACAGGTATTTACACAGGCCGGAGTGGCGTCACGATCCACCCCCGGTTTCAGACCTTTGGGCAACCCTTCATCAATGCGTTCCATACAGAAATTACACTTTTCGGTAGTGCCAACCTGATGCGGGTATAATTTCTGTCCTTTTTTCTCAAAACTGGTTTTGGGATGTCCCGGGAATTGGCCGGGATTCTTGTCTTTGCCAAGGAACGTACGATTTTGATAAGGGCAGGCAATAACGCAATAACGGCATCCTACACATTTATCCTGGTCCACCTGGACTATGCCGTCAGGCCGTTTGGTGGTAGCCTGGGCCGGACAGACATCAACACAGGGGGCATCTTTGCATTGATTGCAGCGTACCGGTACAGTGGTCACTTCCGGACCATATCCGGTTTCCTTTTCCCAGGCGATCAGACGCGGCCAGGTGATACGCAAAGGTAAAAAATGTTCAACTCGACAGGCTGCTACACAAGCATGACAACGCATGCAGCGGGACAAATTGATAACCATCCCCCATCTCATAGGCGTTTCTCTTTCCGGATTTGTGACCGATTTTATTTTAATACTGGCAAATCAATTACCAATATTCATTCTACGATATAAACAATATGATAATGTATGACGGCGGTCACATAGTGATAATAGTCACGATACCAATATTTATTAATGTAAACACTATTGATTCCGGGGCTGTATCAGTCAGACAGATATCACTGGGAAATGGAGTATATATTCATGTATATACACTGAATTAACGTAAAAACAATGAGTTATCCAGGATTGAAACCACCCCCATTATCAGTCATCCGAAAGTCAGATCGTGTGCATGGCCAATTATTAACGATATACTCCGTAATCTACAGTGGTATCAATAAGCGCTTTGATGCATTCCGGCTTGGCCATATCCACTGGAGCGCGGGTGGACATGATGAAACCGCCGCCTTTACCGCAGATGTCAATCATCTTCCTGGTATATTCGATCACTTCATTGGGAGAGCCGGTTTGCAGCAGTGAGCAGGGTATATTACCGCTAATGCAAATGTGCCCCTTTAAGATATCTTTGGCTTTGTAGATATCGGTGGTATCCATATGGGCGAAGACCTTGCCCCTCGGCAACTCCAGCAGATATTCCAGGCGGGAGGTGTAATCACCTTCGAAGAAGACCAGCGGGGTCTGGCCTTTTTGAACCAGTGCGATGATGGTGGCTTTCAGGGTGGGCCAGTAGAATTTTTCAAACTGTTTGATTGACATAAAACCTTCGGAGCCGCGGTGCAGCATCATTCCCACACGGTTGAGGCGGCCGGGAGTAGCCGGCTGTATGCGGGAAATTTGTTTTTTATTGATTACATCCACTGCTTCCAGCAGGCGGTCTGGCAAGCGGTACATATCCATCATGGCTCCTTTCATGCCTCTCAGATTATCCGAGATAGCATCAAAGGGCGCCACAGCCATGCCGTCCATATAGGGCGGAAACCCAAGGTCTTCAATTTCTGTTTGAAATTGGGCCATTTTGGGCACCCACTTTTTGAATTCGGCTCCGGCTTTCTGGAGTTTTTCTATAGCTGCCGCCAATTCAGGATGGCTCAGGGCGTTGGCCAGCGCCAGGGCGCCGTAATACCCTCCGAAGGTGGAAGAAAAATCAGGCATCAACCTGAAGGGCTCAAGAGCGCCGGCAACGCGCGGTAAATAAGTGCGCAGCATGTATTCGCCGCGGTTGTGCAGCAGTTCGTCATATTCATCCGCTTTCATGTTCTCACATTCAATGAATTGATGGGTGCCGGCAGCGCCGTGACCGGGCCACATCATGACTTTAGGATCGATCAGTTCGAGAGCTTGACCGGGGGTAAAGGGCTGTACACTGCTGATATCAGCGTTGAAGGAGGATATAGTTTTTTTACAGGCTGCCAGCCAGACATCATAATCGTAATAAGCCGCTTTCGCCGGAATGCCGCAAAATTTTGCCGGAAAATATCCAAAAGCGATTTCCAGAGGAATGCGGTCCGGCAGGCGCATGTCAATAGCATCCGCGATACGCCTGGACCGTTCTTGATATAGCTCCTTGGGCGATTTACTCATTATCTGTTGTGCTCCTTTTGTACTTATTTTTATCAACTGATTAGCCTGGTGTGCAGGGGACTAGCCGTATAATACTTTACCAGGGATAAAATGTACAGTATGATTAAATTAATACCAGGAATAAAACAGTCAATGATTTTAAGCCAAAGCAACAATTAATCAGGGTTGAAATAATTGACATTAGAAGGGGATATTTCTATACTAGTATTCAATAGCTTTTCTATCATATAGGATTTCTGGCTTTGGAATCAAAAAAGCTTGAAATCAAGCATCTCCAGTTTATATTTTAAATCAGGTAAGGGAGTCAAAAATGGCAGAAACAAAGTACGGAAAATACATTTGTACCGAGCTAAAACAGGGTGTGGTCATGCCCGGCTACAAAGGTCCCCAAAAAATCGGACAGGGCTATGTGGACGGCTACCGCATGGGCATGGAGCATGTCATCTGGATGGATAGCGAGGTGCTTCCCGGCGCTTTCTATGCGGAGTGCACCTGGATGTGGTCGAACAACATGAAGGACCAGCGGCCGCGGCCTGTTCTAACCCCGGAACAAATCGCCAAAATGCCTGGTATCGCCCCTCATGCTCATGAATTTGATGAAGTCTTGACCATGTTTGGTACCGATCCCAATAATCCAGGCGATTTGGGTGGTGAATTAGAATTCTGGCTGGAAGATGAAAAATTCATTATCAACAAGAGCTTCCTGGCCTACATCCCGGCCGGTATGGTACATTGTCCTCTCAAGATGTACAGAATGGAAAAGCCTATTTTCCATTACACCGTTGGCCCCGGCCAGATTTACGTATAGAATTAGACGGCCCGGTTTTGAAATAGTAAAATCAAATATTGAGGAAAAAGAAATGGCCAATAATAAAAATGCTAAAAATATTTTAACCGCTCCCAAAAAGAAACTTGATTTGCCGCCCTATCGCCGGAAAATGGATCCCAAATATGTCAAAAGAATTGTGGAACTGGATGAAGATTCCGTGCCAGGCGCCAAATTCTATTCTGAAGCGATGTGGATAGTTCCTGGTTCAATTGAACCTATCACCCAGGTTGATTCACATACTCATGATTTTGGCGAAGAAATCGGGTTTTTCGGATTTAATTATGAAGATATCAAGGACCTGGGAGCTGAGATTGACATTACTATTGATAATAAGAAATATACTATGACCAAAAGTTTTCTGGCTTATGTTCCACCCGGTGTGCAGCACGGTCCGATCGTGATCAGAAACGTTAAAAGACCCGTTATGCACTTTACTGCCGGACCTACGCCAAAGTACAAATAACCACGAATATTGCTTAGATCGACAGGTGGCAATGCGCACAGTTGAGGTTGCATTGCCACTTTTTGTATAATGACTGCAATATGGTCAAGATTCATTTATTCAGCGGATTTAGCAATGAACGATTGAAGATAACCCGCGATACCCCGCTGGGTCACCTGTACAGTGATCAAAACGTAGCCGAATTGATGGAAGCCGCCAGGACAATAGGGGTCAATACCGATTATTTGCAGGACAGCCGGGGCTTTTTGCACTTTGACTTATGGGGCAAGCCGCTGGCTAAAGCCCGGCTATTATATCCCAGAGCTGATAATCATGCCCTGTACCTTGACATTCACAAGATCCGCCGGTCAGGTTAGCAAAAAGAGCTCCTGTTTTCCCAGCAGCTCTTCTTAAAAATTATTGGTAATTTGATACTACTTTCGTGTCTCAATAAAGATGCGGTCCCAATCAAGCTCGACTTTACAAATCGGACAAGCCTTTTTTACCGGAATTTCGGAATGACACTCTGTACACACATAGTGATCGCCTTTTTTTAAAATTTTCTGACCTCTGAAATATTCTTCTTGAACTTCCTTGGGGACCTGATTATTCTGCATTTAACACCTCCATCGATAATTCTGTTACCTTTATTATATTATAAACTTTTAACGATACATGTAATGCGTTTGGACATTAAATACAGTAACGAGTTTAAATTTAATGCGCGGATGCTTAATCTTTCTTCCTCAACAAGAATACTGATGCTATCAGCGTCACTCCTACTACAATTGCGCTGGTTAGATTGAAAGCGAACTTGAACCCGTAATGGTCAATTAAAAAGCCCATCAACAAAGCCAGTAATGAAGCCGCTTGTTGGGTTGAAGAATAATAAATGCCATAAATGGTAGAACGGTGTTTGGGTGTGGTCAGGCTGATCACCAGGGATTCCGAAACCGGCATGCGCAGATAGCCCAGGATACCCATGAGCAGCAATAAGACGATATAACCGGCTCCCCATGGTAATACTCCGTATAAAAATATTCCTAACCCGCCGGCCAGGAAAGTGAACAGTATGATGTATGTTTTTCCGATTTTGTCTGCAAGATATCCGCCGACCAGGGGAGCCCACAACCCGGCTGAGGCACCAATGGCGATTACCGAAGCCGCCATGCCTTTACTGAGTCCCAGGACGTCAGTGAAATAGAGGCCCAAAAAGGGGCCTAACGCCCCGGCCATGCCTCCGGCAACCACTGTCAACACCATAAAGGCGATCAGACGCCGGTTTTGACCGGGGGAAGCCTGGTAATCCCCGCTGATATCGGCCTTGACACGCGCACCAGGATTGGCTTTGTCTTTGATACTCTGTTTTCTCAGCAACCAGAAAAACACCACTCCGAAGATAGCGGTGGGGACCGAAAGGAAGATGAAGGCATTTTTCCAGCCAAAGTAAGTAGCTATGGCGGCCGCCACAATAGGTGCGATAAAATAACTGGAACTGCCTCCAATGGTATGAATGCCTAAAGCCCTGCCCAGTTTCTTGGGTTCCACCGAATTGGAAATCATGGGTGTGGAAGCGGGATGATAACCGCCTCCCAGGATGCCCATCAAAATTAACGTTGCCATCAGAAAAACAAAATTGGGGGAAAGGCCAACCAGGATACCGGCCAGAGCCACACCCAGGATACCGAATCCTAAAAGGATTTTTCGGCCCCAGCGATCAGCCAGCCAGCCCGCTGGCAATTGACTCAATCCGTAAGCCATGGCAAAGGCAGTGGTGATTTGGGCCGCCTGCGCGTATGAGAGATTAAGGTCCGGCCGGATGAACACCAGCAAAGGAGCCGGTAAAGAAGTCAACAGATGATGTGAAAAATGCGCAAAGACATAAAGGGGCATTATGGTAAGCATAAATGAGTGTCTTTTGGGTTCAGGTTGGGGGTTTATTTTTTCGATTTAAAATACCTTGCCTTTCATCATCGTTTTTTGTGAGAAAATTTATGTGGGAAAGCGGCTGCTCATGTCATTGCACAGGCAGCCGCGGCAGGCACGCGCTAGAGAGACATTTTGAACATATTGATGGCGTTGTGCTTGAAAATCTTCTGCTTGTCCGTTTCCGGAATGGCCATTCGCTGGATGGACTCAATGGTGTCCTCCACCATACCCCAGCGGGGTCCCAAAGGCGCATCGGTACCGAAGAGCATATGATCGGCGCCGTAGTATTCATAAGCGCACATTAGTGAAGAAGTGTTGCCATAGACGGCGGTATCTACGTAAAAGTGCTTAAATTTTTCTGCCAGATTGGGATATTTGTTGGGTACCAGAGTCAGCACCCATTTTACTCTTTCAGCGAAGAAAGGCACCATCGCTCCGGAATGATGAATAATGAACTTCAAGTTAGGCAACTCATGGAAAATACCGGACATCACCAGTTTGTACATGGCGGAAGTGGATTCGTATGGCCAGCTAAAGATCCCGATATCACCATCCAGCTTGTCATAGGTGGCCGGGTGAATCCAGATCGGCACATCAAATTTGGCGGCCATCTGAAATAAAGGTTTGAATTTAGGGAGGTCCAGAGGCTCACCATTGATGCGGCTGTAAATTTGGCAGCCATTCATACGATTTTTGGTAATGGCTCTCTCAAATTCCTTTAGAGCTGCATCCATGTCATTCATTGGCAAACAAGCGGCGGCGCCGAAAAACTTGTTCGGATATTTTAAGACTGTTTCGGTAACTTCATCATTAGCGATCTGAGCCAGTTCCACGGAATCATTGGGAGCGAAAGTTTCCAGGGGAATATTGGCTACGGTCAACATTTGCAAAACATCCGGGTAACGTTCCATTAAACGCAGTCTGATTTCGAGGTCAATTACGGGGGGAGTGACATATTCGATTCTTTTTTCAATAGCCGGGTTTATTTTGCGGTATTTTTCAGTGAATTTGGGGGTCATGATATGAGCAAAAGCATCGATTTTCATTGTTTCTCCTTATGAATATATCATATAGTCTTATTGTTTATATCATATGCCGATGGTTTATCAACGTCAATGCACGTACAGTGACATAACATAACCAATCAACAGACATCATGCACATATTATTTGAGGTGTGGAAATGCCGAATTCAGTGGCATATGTGATCTGTGCAAGGCCGAATGAGAGGTGCATATTATTCCAAATTCTTGATGCGTTTGGTGACGAAAAGCATCATCAGCATCAATACCGCCAACATACCCCCGCCCAGGGTCAGGGACATGGGGGCGCCAATGCTGTTAGCAACGGCGCCGGCAATCAGGATGCTGATGGGGTAAAAAGCGACGACCAGCTGGTACATTGAAGTTACCCGGCCGCGGTATTCGTCACTGATATTCATCTGAATAATGGTTAAACTGGTGGCGGTGTAAGAAGTGCTGGTGAGACCGATAGCAGCCAGGCAAATTATGGCCAGATAGTAGCTGGCGGAGCCCATATTCAGCCATAGCCCGATATTGACGGAGTTGCCGAACAAGACCAGAAACAGGCCGAAAAATATGCCAACCAGAAGTAAGATCAGACCTTTGCGTTTATAATTGCCCAATGAGGCCATACCGATGGCGCCAATCAGGGAACCGATGCCCACTGCTGACATCATAAAACCATATTTAGCGGAATCAGCGCCGAGCAGTTTGGCAAATACCGGCATTAAACCCTGGTAACACATGCCGAAAATAGTCAGAACGATTTCCAACACCAGCAGGATCAAAATAACATCGTGCAGCTTAAGATATTTAAATCCGTCCTTCAGGTTGGACAGCGCAGACTGAGATTTAGCCAATCCGAGTTTGCTGGTGGCCGGCAGCAGACTGAGAGTCAATATGGCGATCAAATTGAAGCCGATGCCCACATAATAGGCGCCCTGAGTGCCTATGAATCCGATCAGTACACCTGCCAGGGCCGGTCCGGCTATTCTGGCGATATTGGCTCCTCCATTATTCAACGCGATGGCATTGTATATGTTGTCTTTAGACACCAGTTCGGCCACGATGGAATTCCGGGCGGCGCTATTGAATGCGGTGGTAACTCCGCTCATAAATGATGCCATTAGAATGTGCCAGAACTGAATGTGGCCCAAAGTAATCAGGATGGCGATAGTCAGATTGAGAGCGATGGTAGCGGCCTGGGTTATCATAATCAGGGTGCGTTTTTGAATGCGGTCAATCACCACTCCGCCAATGGGAGCGATAATCATCTGCGGTACACCCTGTGCCGCCCAGGTTAAACCCAGCAACAAAGGAGAATGAGTTATTTCAAACGCCAGCCAGGCCTGAGTAGGCTGCTGCATGTAAGTAGAAAAGAAAGCTCCCACGTTACCCAGCCAGAAGTAACGGTAATTGCGCACACTTAAAGCATAAAAAGTGGATTTTAGTCCACGCACCGGGGCTGCTGGTGATGGAGAGTTAGTCTGTGACAATGGAAATACCTCGATGAACCTGTTTTTTTAATATAGGCGGAAACAAACATTAAGTCAATCATAACTAAAATTGCGATCGGCTTGACAGATCCGCCAGAAATATCTATAGTGACAATCATTCGCACCTTGAAGAATGAATTTGTAATTTGGAACAAAAGAGGATTGAGATGCAAAGAATAACTCATAAAGTGCTGGTTCATTATGGTACACGGGGAGCCAATATCGGGATAATCAAAACCGATGAGGGGCTGATAATGATCGAAACGCCAATGGTTCCTGAGGACGCATATAAATTACGGTCCGAAATCGCGGAAATTGGGAAAATCAAGTATATTATCAACACCGAACCGCATCAGGATCACTTTACCGGGAATTTCTATTTTGAAGGTGCCGTAATCGCCCATGAAGGTACCCGCGAGGCCATTCTGGCAGCTTCCACAGACCAATTTAAAAGCATGCTTCAGATGTCTGCCCCAGACGCCGTGCTGGAGAAGGACTATTATTTTCGTCCTCCCACCATTACGTTCTCTCAAAGGCTTACTTTAAATATGGGGAAGCTTACCATCAAAATGATCAATTTGCCCGGGCATACCCCTTCTGAAACTGCCGTTTTTATACCTGAAGAAAAAATAATCTTTACCGGGGATAATGTAGTGCGGGGTTCAATGCCTTTTTTACATCAAGCTGTGCCCTTTGCCTGGCTGGATTCTTTGAAACAAATAGAGAGCCTGGATGTGGATTATATCGTACCGGGGCACGGTGAAGTGTGTGACAAAAGCTGTTTAACCGAAATGAGCTCCGGTATAACCGCCTGGATTGAGGTTGTGCAGGATGCGGTGAATAAAGGTTGGACTCTGGAGGAATCTTTGTCCCGTATCAGCATGCTGGAGAGATATGCCGGAGAAAAGCAGCGCATGGCTTTCGTCCAGAAAATCAATATTGAAAATTTGTACAAAGTATTGAGCAACAAGCAATAACCTTGAACGGCTTGATTAATCTCTAAAAGGCAAGTAATTGTCTGTCAACGGGCAACAAAACCAATAAAAAGAAGGCTGAAATCAATCAGCCTTCTTTTTTACACTATCCAGCAACGCTATGGTTTTGGCGGAGCGGGTGGCGGCGTTTGCGCCAGTTCCCCGTGAATTTTTTTCAACCAGTCCGGAACAATTATCTTCTGCGGGCAGGCTTCTACGCATTGGCCGCATTCAACGCATTTGTCCGCTTTTTGTTCGGGTTTCAGCCCGAATGGTCCATTATAACGGAAACGTCCCATATCCATCACATCAAAAGCCACGGCGTCATTATACAGTTCAAAAATAGCTGGTATTTCTACCCCGCTGGGACAGGGCATACAATAGCGGCACCTGGTGCAGGGGATGGGGTTCAACCCTTTATAACTTTCTCTGATATTGTCTAACAGCGTCAATTCCACCACATTCATGATGCCCGTTCCTGAACGATCAGCTACCGCTACATTCTCAACTACCTGCTCGAAATTGGACATGCCACTAAGAGCAAGTGCGACTTCATTTTGATTCCAGACCCACAGCAAAGCCCATTCAGCCAGACTGCGCACACTGGGGGCTGAGTCCCACAATTGAGCAACCTTTTCGGGTGGTTTGCGGCTCAACAATCCGCCGCGTACCGGCTCCATAACCACCACTGCCAGACCTTTTGCGGCGGCATATTTAACGCCTTCAATGCCAGCCTGGCGGTTGACATCCATATAATTATACTGGACCTGTGACAGTACCCAATTGTCATAGGAATCAACGATGTTTTTAAAAACGGGAAAATCATCATGGAACGAAAATCCCAGATTGCTGAACAGTCCCTCTGCCATCTTTTTTTCAGCCCACTGTAGAAGACCAAATTCTTTTACTTTAGGCCAACTCATGCTGCTCAAACCGTGGAACAAATAAAAGTCTAAACGCGGGGTTTGCAGTTTTTCCAATTGTTCATGCAGAATGCGTTCAGCGTCTTGCACTGAATTGACCATCGGCAGGGGCAGTTTAGTGACCATTTTCACTTTTTGACGGTAACCGTTCTGGAGAGCTTTGCCTACCAGTCTTTCACTCTGTCCGCCGTGATACATGTAGGCAGAATCAATATAGTTGACCCCGTGATCAATGGCGTAGCGGATCATACGGATAGCCTCAGGTTCATTAATATGAGCGGGATCGGCATCGGTAGTGGGCAACCGCATCGCTCCAAAACCCAGGGCTGAACATTTCCAATCCAATCTCCCGAATTTTCTGTACTGCATGTTCCT
>DAOUAU010000076.1:0-9371 GCA_034433195.1 Dehalococcoidales bacterium | reverse complement strand
AAATTTGATCGATTTATTATTACTCTAGCTTCAACCACTCCTGGTGAAGCCGGGCATATGGCTATGGCCTTTCCGGTGCAAGGCGGCCGCCTTACCATTCTTGATCCGGCGGGAAAATATTACACCGGCAGAAATCTCGGTTACCTCTCTTCAGTTACGATCTCCGCTGCAGTCACGGATTGGCTAAACCATTGGAGAACGCAAATCCCCGGAGTGTATGTTGATCGAGTATTTAATGATAAATTGGACATGGTGTTCAGTAACACCGCTGAGTTTATTAGCTGGGCCCAGGCCCAATCCAGATGATCTGATTTCATGGTAGAGATAGCAGTGTCTTTTGCTGGAATATGATGCATTTTACATAACGGCAATGTAAATATACGGCCATATGAAATTGGGATATTCATCTTTTCAAATAACCAGGAGGGAGAAAGCGGGAAAATGGAAAAACACTGGTCTGAATTAACTGCAGAAGAGAGGCGGCAGAGCCGGCTGAAAGACTACGGCACGCCTCCTGCAGGAATCAAATTCCGGGATGCCAAAGCCGAGAGACTCTATAAAGAAAGAGCAACCCGGCTGCTGGCGGCCAATATGTGCCAGAAACCGGACCGGGTACCGGTCTCCTTGCCGGCGGGCGCTTTTCCGGCATATTATGCCGGTTATGATTTTAAAAGGATGATGTATGATTATAAAGCCTGCCGCGAAGCCTGGACGAAATTTATGTGGGATTTTTATGATTACATGGACACATTCGGGGGCGGCGGGATTTTTTCCGGGCCGGCGATGGATATCATGGAAAATAACAACTATGCCTGGCCGGGACATGGTCTGGGAGATAATTCCACTACTTTCCAGTTTAAAGAAGCTGAGTACATCAAACCCGATGAATATGATGCTTACATCATTGACCCATCAGACTTCGGTTTCAGGGTGCTGACCCCGCGCACGGTGAAAGCCCTGGAACCTTTAAAGTATTTTCCCAGTTTGAACGGTATTCTGGCCATACCCCTGGAACTGGCGGCTCCTTTTGCGCGCAAGGATGTACGGGAAGCTTTCAAGAAGCTGATAGCGGCAGGTGAGGAAATAGAAAAACAGCAGCAAGAAAACATGGCTTTGTTCACGGAAAGCACGGCCGCCGGATTCCCGATGGGACGGGGAGGAATGGGCACGGCGCCCTTCGACCTGATTGCCGATATTTTGAGGGGAACGACGGGGGTGGCTTTTGATATGTACCGTCAGCCTGAGAAAGTATTGGAAGCGGTGGATGTGATTACCAAATTGGAGATACACAGACTGATAGACGGCGCCAACAAGATGGGCGGGACCACGGTGATGTTCCCGCTGCACAAGGGTGATGATAAATTCATGTCACGTGCGCAGTTTGAAAAGTTTTACTGGCCGAGTTTGAAAAAAGTGATAGACAGTTTGATAGCAGAGGGCATAATGGTAACGCTGTTTGCCGAAGGCGCCTATAATAAAAGACTGGATTATCTGGGGGATTTTCCCAAAGGGTGGGTGACCTGGCTGTTTGATCAGACGGACATGGTGCAGGCTAAAAAGTTGGTTGGTGATACGTGCTGTATTTCCGGAAATGTCCCGGCATCGCTGATGGTGACCGGAACACCGCAGCAGGTGAAGGCTTATTGCCGCAATCTGATTGAGAATTGCGCACCGGGTGGGGGTTATATACTGGCTGGCGGCTGCCAGGCTACCGAAACGAAAAATCCGGACAATTTCCGCGTCTTCATGGAGACGGCGGAGAAATACGGCAAATATTAACCGGGCAGATGAATGAAGCAATGAGCCCCATCAGGTCTGATGGGGCTCAAATATTTGCGATTAAGGGCTTATCAGTGTTACTTTACTTCAGTTCATAGAAGCCGAAGATGGGCACGGCGCGGGCAGAGTCTCCGGGCGCCGAAACCAAAGTTGAACGGCCTTTGAGATATTCCGGCGGTCTGACAATTTCATAGCGCATGGCATTCTGTTTGCATTCAATGATACACAGACCGCAGCCTTTGCATTTTTCGGCGTTGATAACGGCTTTTGATTTTTTAGATTTGGCGTCCGGTTTCATTTCGATGGCATCAAACTTGCAGCGTTTGACGCAAAGCTCACAGCCTTTACATAAACCCTCATTCACCACCGCCAGGAAGCGGTTGGGAGTCATCAGGTCGAAGCGCTTTTCGCGGGTCACGGGAAACAGGTTTTCGCAACAGCAATCGCAGCAGTAGCAGTCTCCCCAGTGGACAAGCCCGGAAGCTTCAGCCTCCAGAGCGATATCAAGCGATTCGGCCAGTGTGACTTCTTTTAACAGGCGGCCCGGCTGATACAGATAATATTCGCCTCTGGGACGGTCAAAACAGGCAAAACAGCTCATTACGGGATGATTGCAAACACCCCATACCACGCGGCAGCCACAGGGTGCGATGATTCTTCTTTTTGCATTCTCAATGCGTAACTTCCAGTTCTCCTCCGGCAGGATATCCTCAGGCCGGATGTTGGGACTGCGTTCGAGCGCCCCGATGGCCGGCCAGATGGGCAGGCTGCGCCCGGTGGCCTGTATCATTTTGGAGGTATGTTCCAGGAACAGATAGGACCATTCGTTTCTGAAGTAATCACTCCACAGATCTTTGACCTTCCGGGATACGGCGTTGGGGCCGCTGTGGGGGGCGGTATCCGCCACCACATCATGGTGAAAAGACAGCACGTTGGTATGAAACCCGTATTGCGTTCTGCCCCGGGTAAGGGCTCCCTTGTCTATCAGGACATCAAGATTCCTTAAAAGAACTTGCTCCGGGATATTCAAGCGGACGGCCAGTTCCGGGCAGGTAGCCGGCACAATCAACTCACGGCAAATCACCGCCTCTTCAGAGGTAAACATGGCCTCCAGTATTTTGATAAAACGCTCGGAATTTTTGGCGCCCAGTTTGTCGGCCAAATCGGCATAGACACTATTCACGGTCATTTGTTTTTCCTTCAATACAATTCGCTGGTGCTGCGGCAGAAGGCATGGTTCATTACATAAATAGCACTGAATATTGTTATCATCTTATGCGAAATGAAATCAGGCGTCAAATGCGGTTGATCAAAGCCTGGCCATCCGGGCCAGGCCTTGGCGAGAGATGATGAGATGCGCCTGTTTGAAAAGCGCTGGTGATCAGGCCCGCGGGCCGGCTCTGGGTATGATGCTGTTGGGATCAAAAGCGGCATGTACCTTAGCCTGCCAGGAAAGGTAATTTGAGATACGCGGCCCTACTATTTCCGCGGGTAATCCCATGGGAATGGCGAAACAGCCCTCCAGCGCCCGCATATTGGTTTCTTTACGCCATGCGGCTGCGGCTTTGGCGGCTTCGGGGTGGGAGGTAGGACGGTAGAATATTTCCGATTTGCCCAGATGTCCATGTTCAACTCCCCAGCCAAAACAACCAAAAAAGGCAGCGCCATCATCCATGGCCAGCCCCTGGCTGATCAGGTTCCCTTTTTTCTGGCCTGCTTCTTGCAGCCATTTCATGGTCAAGTCTCTTTGGCCCATCACAGCAAAACCGCCCCAGGATGCCCCGCCAACACGGAAGGTCTCTCTGATAGAGGCGCTGACCCTGATACACTGGCACAGCAGCGTCCCGGCAATTTTGGGGTCTTCAACCGGTTCCAGTGACTTGCCGTCAGTCTCATGGATAATGCGCTGCAAGACGCGCTGATTATAGGCAAACTCATCAGGAGAGTGACCTCCGATGATCACCAGGAAACCGGGTCCCTGGGCCAGCTTGCTCAGCCGTTCGAAGGTGGCAATATCGTCCTCGTTGCTGGGGGAGATATTGGCTGACACCATGGCGATATTAAAACACATCAGTTCGTAAGATATTTCATTCTCACCGATCTTTAGCTCCGCTTCGTACATTTTCTCCACTGAAGGGAAGCTGAAATAGCGTACCAGCATATTGGGCGGAATCTCACTCAAAGTGTAATTGGGCGAAACTCCTTCGATTGAGAATGCGGCCGGTCCCGGCCAGGGATAAACCTTCTGGGCGGCTTTGGTGAAGATCCCCGGTGTCAGTCCCGGCGGAACGGTGCCGCTGATCAAGGCTCTTAGTGAAGGGCCCGGACCGTCACCGCAGAACCACTCCTCGGAAGACCCCAGCGAACCCAATTTGATAATGTCTCCGGCCGGTGTAACCCATTCCACCGCCAGATAGTTCCGGTCATCCCCGCCGGTGGTCTGGTCCATATGTCCATGCCCCTTCAGCATGGCGGAGCCGTTTGAGCCGGCCCCCTTGATGTTACAGTTTAATCCTCTTTTCATCAGTTCTGCCTGCAGTTGGGCGTTAATGACATAAGGTTCCACTACCGCATACATGTTTTTTTCGTTTATCTCAATAATATGATTCATCCTTCTGAGGTCCAGCAGAACGGTGCCTTTGGGGTAAAATCCGCCCCATCCTGATGAGACCACTCCGAACGGCACTTTAAAACGATTGCAGAGCTTCACTATAGCCTGGACTTCGGCGGTGTTGGCCGGAAGAGTGATTGCGGCAAATTCGGTGTTGAAATAAGCCGGCATAATGGCCGGGTCAACACAAATATTTTCAGCTCCCACGATTGCTTGATAGGCCTGATACATTTCTTCAGTTAATGCCATTCTCTTTTGCCCCCTTACTCAGACAGACTGATTTTTGCAACCAATGATGGTTGTTTTCTTCCGGCAATCTTTAGAAACACAATTTCCCCGGATTCATAATATTGTTAGGGTCTAAAATATTTTTTACTTTGGACAATGCCGAGACAGTGGCCGCATCCCGGTTAAGAATCGTTCTGGCGCTTTCACCATAAGGCCTCGAGAAGAAGGCGCCTGTCGAAATCAATGCGCGTGTAGCTGCAGCGGATAAATCCCTGACCTGATTCAGTTCAGCGGTATTTTGGGGGTCGTAAAACAGATTGAACTCACAGTGGCAACTGGTGCCCTGTACAACGGGCTGAATATAAACTCCTATTTCTGAGGCCGGGTAACCGGCTCTATCAGCCAGGTCATTCATAACGGCGGTGAGCCCGGCCAGTTTGTCATATATGGTTAAGAAGAAAATATCATGGCAAGCGCCTTTGGCGCGCAGTTTCCAGTACGGTTCGTCTGAAGGCTGCTTGACAGCTTTTAATATTTTACCGGCGGATATTCCGCCAATGGTTTTTTGTGGTGCTATACCCAGTCTCTGGGTAATACTCTGAATATCCTTTTTCTGGTAGCTGACCCTGTCTTCAGGAAAATAATCATACCCGGCGATATTGAAAAATAATATCCAGGAAGGCAGGGCGTTTTTTAAATCCCGGTAATCTCCCGGCCATTTCCTGGCAAAAATAGCCGCCAGGTTAGTCCGGTTCAGAATGAAGCATTCATTAACCAGGCGGCGTCTGACCAACCAGTGGACCAGTTCGAGCAGTTTATCCGGATTGGAGGCGCCGACCACCAGAGGCTCTTCCAGTTTGGGCAGGAGTTCGCATCTCAACGACGCCCAGCTCACGATACCCATAGTTCCCTGAGCTCCCTGGATGAAACGGTGCCAGGCGATTGGTCCCGGCCCATAGGGTGCTTTTTGCACCGCGCCGGCTTTCCACTGCTCCTCTATCGTACCCGGTCCGGCGGCCTGCCCCGTCCTGAAATCATCACCGGTTCCGAATATCACTTCAACACAGGCTAACGGGTCAGAAATATCCCATTGATACTTGGGCATGATGACCGGTTCCCTTTCCAGCATACTGGCGACAATAGACTTGGATTTTTTTGGCAGCAGCGGCATATTCAGCCGGATGCCCTCCTTTTCCGCCGCCGGTATGAGTTCTGCAAAGGTCACCCCGGACTCCACCATCGCCACCCTGTGAAAGCGGTCCACCCTGATTATTTTGTTCATCCTGCTGAGGTCCACGATGATGGCGCCGCCTGCGCCGGGAACAGTATCGCCGCGGAGATGAGGAGGGCCTGAACTGACCGACACCAGCGGCGTCAGTGTCTGATTGGCCATACTGACCAGTTGTTTAATCTGGTCAGTACTCTGAGGTTTTACCACCCAGATGGGCTTAACGGTATTAACAAAGCTGATATCACTGGAGTATTCATCTATAATGGTTGGTTCATTGCTGATATTGGCCGCGCCGACGATTTTTACCAGTTCTTCCTGTGCTATCATGTGACCTCCTCGCGTCTGGATAAATATCCGGTTCACTAAAACGGCAGATGAAGGCGTTATATCATGAAATACAAAATACCGCAGTCGCTCCTAAAAGAGTCTCGTATCGGATATGATAAACGTATTTGTGTGGCTTGTCAATTGACATCTGTGGGGCTTGATAGCTGAACCGGCCAAAACACCTACACTGTCCAGCCTGGAAGGCGGCTCAAAAAGACGCGCAATAGCTAAAACCGCGAAGCCATCCTCATCAAGTTGATCAAATACCCGGGGGATCATTCTTCAACCGGTAGTTGTCATTTAATGGATCTGCAAGTTCGTTTAAATAGATCCAATCTGAAAAACAATCTCAGTGTTGACACGTTTATTCCCATGTTACGGCATTGCCTGTCACGCAAAGACCTGAAAAATATATGGTGCTGCGGACAAGGCCGGTATGCTCAACTAACTCCCGGTCAAATACCCGGAGAAAATATTCCACATTGGCTCTGAAGCTCGCCGGGCAGTTTTTGAAGAACCTTCGCAAGAGGGGGGGAACAGGAACCTGAGGGATATGCATTTCTGAAATTCTCTCTCTTATCCATAACATCTTCGAGAGCCGTTCTTCAGGTTGATATCCCCCAGGTAATGGGTTGCCTTACACAATCATATTTTATTTCTGGTATCCGTCTTTGATTTCCAGGTTTTCGTAACCCGCCAATTTTTTTATTCGCCGCTGGTGGTGGCCGGATTGATTTTCCGCTGTTGGTAGATTACTGTCTCTCCCACCGGTCTATCCTGAGCTTTAACATGTGCGCCCGGCAAAGGCACATTCTGCGCCAGTAACCGTTCGCGCAGAGACCCAAAATTGACATTACGGATATTCACTCCTTGCTTGATGGCCAGGGCTGCCGCCGTGCCGGCTGCTTCACCAAAAGCTACACAGTGAGGGATCAGATTAAAGAAGTTGTTGGCTGCCTGGTCAGAAGAGAATGCCCGGCAAGCTATGAACATGTTATCGACTCCTTTGGGTATCAAAGAGCGATAAGGTATGTACTGGAGTGGGTGCTTAACAGATTCACCCTCTCGATCCAGGTCCGGAAATATGGCGATAGTATCCTCAAAAGGTTGAGGGGAGTTCATATCATCAATGGTGAACATATAATCACCATGCACTCTTCTGGCTCCCCGCGTACCCAACTGAGGCGCTGACAGGACGATAAAGCTATTTTCAAAGCCGGGAACATTCTTTTTAAAGAACTCCCAGGTTATCAGCATCTTCTGCCGGCCAAGGAACTCCACACGGGTAAGCTCCTCTACATCGGTCTGGCTTTTATTGGGGAAACGGTTATGAAACCAGACGATATTTTCCTGTCCTTTCAAGTTGCTCCGGAAGCCCCCGGCCTGCCCCCCTTTTGCCATGACCTCTTTCATCAGATCAGCGTATTTCTGAGGTTGTTCATGTCTGAAATCATCAAACTGGACCCAATCTACGCGGTCAATCCAAAAGCACAGTGCCAGATTGGCGATCCTGATTCTGGGGTCGATATCGACATCAAATTTGGCCGGGGTAAATGGCAGCAAGTCACCATCACCTGTGGAGTCAATGACCACTTTCGCCAGTACTGCCTGCCGTCCGGATTTACTCTCAAAGATAACTCCCCTGGCGGCGTTACCATCCATTATGGGTTCGGTACCCCACGAATGGAGATAGGTTTTTACTCCAGCCTCGTTGACCATATCAGCCAGGACACATTTTGAGATTTCAGCATCGATCAACACGCTGTAGACCACTTTATCTAACCGGGCATAGAAGAACACGCGGTCATTCCAGTAACTGACCAACCGCCTATCGCTGGACCCCCACATCGCTTTGGGGGGATAGGTGGCGGCATTGTATTTATCCAGACGGTCAATCCATTCCTGCTGGATGCCGGCTATCTGCTGTATGCCATCGATATCACTTAAATTCGGGATGATGGTAACCAGCCCGCCAGTCCCCATACCACCCAGATAACCGTAGCGTTCGATGAGAACGGTATCCGCGCCATTACGGGCCGCCGCCACGGCCGCTCCGATGCCGCCGGGGCCGCCGCCAACTACCACTACATCACATTCCTTAACAACTTTAATTTGCCGGCTGGGTTCGGTAATTGTTTTTAATGTTGCCATATTTATCTCCTTTTATTATCGTTCGGATCGAGTAGCAATCAGGAAGCATTTTTTCCCTGAGCAATATCTATCCCCTGATTATGATCTATCCCCTGGTAATGATCAACAATACTGCATGTCCACTTTGTTTTTGAAGGAGAGACATTTTTTAGTTGGACTTGAGCATCAGAAACAGTGACCTTCCTCATTCGAACAGTGCCATCTCACGATGCCGGCTGATTAAGTAAGAAGTATGGTCAAGAAACATCTTTGACTTCCTGAGCTCATGGGTAAAAATACCGCGGAGATTAAAATCCGGACTCATGTCAACTCCCAAAATTGATCTGATTCCGCTGGAAAAATCAAGCTGATATGGTGTATCTATAATAGATGTATCTCTATCTTGACAGACATATAAGGATATGTTGATAATGTAACGGTAATATATGAATATTGTCAAGCGATTTCTAAATTCATGTTTAAATGCACATGACATAGTTATTCAGAGTGGTTGATGAGTATTCCGATTTTCTTGAAAAACGCTAATGGCTGTACTGATTACCCATGAATTCGATCAATGCTGGCAGAATGCCGTGGCTTCGCTTTTTGTACGCATACCGGTAGCTTCATTGACCTGATTCCGCAGTGTTCGTTATTCAGTAAGGTTGATGGTACTGCTGTTGCCACTTGAATCAAACATTGTTGCACCACAAGCCGGTTTCCTTTAGACTATCAACATAAACGATTGAAAGCTCAGACCGATATCTATCGGGAGTTTTTGCGGATGAATGAGCGTCTCTCTGTGTGCGAAACTCTTATTTACTATGAATACAGGGTAATTGATTTACCTCCTCCAGGGGATTGTATATTCCGGGTGGTCCTGATGTGACAAAAAGCGATGGCTGATCCTGATA
This sequence comes from Dehalococcoidales bacterium, assembly GCA_034433195.1. GTDB lineage: Bacteria > Chloroflexota > Dehalococcoidia > Dehalococcoidales > UBA3254 > DATIKD01. Next base: position 151 of record DAOUAU010000076.1, on the reverse strand, counting down.
GCCGATGACCGTAAACCGCCATGTACAGTTGCAGCCAATTCTGAAATACGCCATTTAAGGACGACCGAAAAAATACTGAGGTATCTCTGCACATTAAAATAAAAGGATAGAAAAATGGTAGTAGAAAAAGAAAAGGGGAATATTGGATCCG
>DAOUAU010000075.1:0-2685 GCA_034433195.1 Dehalococcoidales bacterium | reverse complement strand
TTATAACATGTATCAAAGGGGATTCCAGAAAGTGACCTTCGGTATTTTGGCAATCTGCGGAGTACGATGCTATACTTCCAATAGATCGATCAAGTTGTGTAACAGGAGCATCAAGAGATGAAGCGAGGCGATGGAAGAGCTTTTAATCAGTTACGAGAGCTTAAAATAACCCCGGGCTATCTGGCTTTTGCCGAGGGTTCGGTTTTGATTGAAATGGGTAATACGCATGTAGTGTGTGCGGTTACTCTGGATGAAAGAGTCCCGCCTTTTTTGAAGAATACCGGCAAGGGTTGGGTAACCGCAGAATATTCCATGCTGCCGCGCGCCACATTATCCCGCACCCAGAGAGACTCCACTCAGGGCAAAATTAACGGCCGCAGCCAGGAGATTCAAAGATTGATTGGACGCTCTTTGCGGGCGGTAACCGATTTGGGGGCTCTCGGAGAGAGACAATTTATCGTTGACTGCGACGTCTTGCAGGCAGATGGAGGCACTCGTACCGCTTCAATTACCGGCGCATATGTAGCCCTCTATCAAGCTTTTAACAATATGAAATCGATGGGTTTGATCAAAAACATCCCACTGAAAAATGCAGTAGCTGCTACCAGCGTGGGGATAGTGCGCAGTTATATGATGATGGACCTCTGTTACGAAGAGGATTCCCAGGCTGATGTGGACTTCAATGTAGTCATGACCGACCAGGAACTATTTGTGGAAGTGCAGGGCACCGCCGAAAACAAACCTTTTGCCAGATCTTCGCTGGACTCCTTGATCAAACTGGCAAGTGACGGCATCAAACAGCTTTTCGAAGCCCAAAAGAAAGCAATTAACAGCTTATAACCTCAAAATCACCGCATGAAGCTCTCGATACTGGCGTTTCTGATGCTGGCTATTTTGATCTGAGAACACTGCCCTGGCAGCCGCGTCAGACTGCATTCCGCCCGGGGATAAACGTTCGGGCATGGCTTATATTCAGAGGTCAGGGCCTGACCTGTCCGTTTCCGAAGATCACCCATTTATAGGTAGTCAACTCCTTCAAACCCATCGGACCGCGGGCATGGAATTTTTGAGTGCTGATGCCCACCTCGGCGCCCATACCAAATTGGCCTCCGTCAGTGAAGCGAGTGCTGGCATTAATATAAACACAGGCAGCATCTACTTCATTCAAAAAACGCATTCCCGCGGTGTAATCTTCAGTGATAATAGCTTCTGAATGACCGGAGCCGTATTTTTCAATATGAGACAGAGCTTCATCCAGAGATTCCACAACTTTTACGGCGGCAACCAGGCTCAGGAATTCTTTGCCCCAGTCATTCTCTACGGCTTTTTTCAAGTTTAAAAAAGGGTTAATTTTCAGGATATCAAGCGCTTTCTTGTCACAATGAAGTTCAACTTTAGCCCTGTTTAATTCGGCAGCCACTAAAGGTAAATATTGTCCTGCGGTAGCGGAATGCACCAGAATCGTATCCAGGGCGTTACAGACAGTGGGCCGTTGGACTTTGGCATTATAAACAATAGCCACCGCTTTTTGTAAATCGGCGGTTTTATCAATATAAGTATGGCACACGCCGATACCGCCGGTGACCACCGGCATGCTGGCGGTTTCAGCTACAAAGTTAATCAAGCCTGAACCACCGCGGGGAATAATCAGATCAATGTATTGTTTCAACTTCAGAAGATGTTCAACCAGAATGTGATCCGTGTTATCCACAAACTGCACAGCGCCCTCAGGAATTCCAGAGCGGTAACATGCGTCTTGCAGGACTGTAACCAGCGCTTGATTTGAACGGATGCTTTCCTTGCCGCCTCTCAAAATGACGCTATTGCCGGATTTCAGGCATAATACTGAAATATCTACGGTAACATTCGGCCGGCTTTCATAGATAGCCCCGATCACTCCCAGGGGGACTCGTTTTCGCCCTATAACTAAATTATTGGGCAAAGTACGAACATCAAATAATTCACCTGCAGGGTCCTGCAACGCCGCCACACTAACCACATCTTTGGCCATCCCTTCCAGTCTGGCCGGATTCAACATCAGTCTGTCCAACATAGCCGCGTTCATTCCCAGAGCCTGAGCTTCCTGAAAGTCCAGTTGATTAGCAGCCAGGATTTCATCCTGGCGGGCAATCAAATCAGCTGCTATATTATGTAAAGCCTTATTTTTAATCTCGGTGGAAATAAAGGCCATTTTTTTAGAGGCGGCTTTGGCCGCTCTGGCTTTTTCTTCGAGTTCGTTCAACATATTGCCCATAATAATGCCTCTTTATCTTTTGCTTGATAATTGAAAGCTTACAGAATCACCAGGTTATTGCGGTGTATCACTTCCGAACCGTAATCATAGCCCAGCAATCCGGCAATTTTGCGTGAATGCATGCCCCGAATTTTCTTTATATCCTCTGAGGCATAGTTGGCAATCCCGGAACCCAGACGGTTACCCTTTGAATCAAATACATGTACCAGATCACCCCGTTCAAAATCCTCTTCCACGTCTTTGATACCGGCAGCCAGCAAACTGCTGTGTTTCTTTCCCAGTGCCGCTACTGCCCCCTCATCAATAATCAACTTCCCCTTGACGGATAATCCGGCCAGCATCCAGCGTTCACGACTCTCCAACTTATCGGCAGTGGGCAAAAAGCGCGTGCCTAGCGCTTCACCTTTGGCCAACCGCACAATCACATCCTG
>DAOUAU010000074.1:0-2047 GCA_034433195.1 Dehalococcoidales bacterium | reverse complement strand
CTCACGGTATCAGGGAGAGAAGCACCATTATCCGGTGGATGATTCCAACCCGTTTTTTATCCGGGATTATAATAAATGCGTTCTTTGCGAACGTTGTGTCAAAGCCTGCGCGGAGATACAATTCGTCAGTGCTATTGATATGACTCACCGCGGGTTCAATACCAAAGTAGCCGCTCCTTACGGCCGGTCGCTGCTGGATAGTACCTGTATATTCTGCGGGCAGTGTGTGGCTGCCTGCCCGGTCGGCGCTCTGGTTGAAAAACCGCGCCTGTGCAAAGGGCGTGAGTGGGAACTGAAGAAGATAACCAGTGTCTGCCCATACTGCGGCGTTGGCTGCAACCTGGAATTGAATGTCAAAGGTAACCGCATCGTCAAAGTCACGTCCCCCAGCAATTCGGTGGTTAATAAAGGCCGGCTGTGCGCCAAGGGACGGTTTGGTTTTGATTTCGTCCACAGCCAGGAGCGATTGACCAAACCATTGATCCGCACAGGGGCCAGGGGCGAAGGCCAATTCAGGGACGCCAGTTGGGAAGAAGCGCTGGATTTGGTAGCCAGCGGGTTGGACCGGATAAAGAAAGAAAGCGGTCCTGACGCCCTGGCTTTCCTTTCATCAGCCAAATGCACCAACGAAGAAAATTATTTGTTCCAAAAACTGGCGCGGGCGGTGATCGGCACCAACAATATTGACCACTGCGCCCGTCTTTGACATTCTCCCAGCGTGACCGGTCTGGTCACAACCTTCGGAAGCGGCGCCATGACCAATTCTATTAACGAAATCAGACATACTGATTGCATATTCATCATCGGCTCCAATACTTCGGAAAGCCATCCTATTATCGGCATCGAGGTGATGGAGGCAGTGCGCAATGGCAAGGCTAAACTAATTGTCGCCGACCCCCGGAAAATCCGCATGGTTGAATTCGCCCACCTCTGGCTGCGGCAAAAACCCGGCACGGATATCGCTTTGATCAACGGGTTGATGAACATCATCATCAGCCAGGGTTGGCATAACACCGATTTCATCAATTCTCGCACGGAAGGTTTTAAGGCTGTTGAGGAATTGGTGAAAGAATACCCGCCCGTACTGGTCAGTGAAATTACGGGTGTCTCAGTTGAAGACCTTAAAGAAGCCGCCCGCCTGTACTCTCAATCCGGCAACGCCTTTATCCTGTACTCCATGGGTATCACTCAACACACCAACGGCACTGACAATGTCATAGCGCTGGCCAATCTGGTCATGGCTACCGGCAATATCGGAAAAGAAGGCGCCGGCATGTGCCCCCTCAGAGGACAGAATAATGTTCAGGGGTCATGCGATATGGGCGCTCTCCCCAACGTCTTGCCCGGTTACCAGGCAGTGGCCAACCCCCAGTTACGCAAAAAGTTCGAAGACGCCTGGAAAGTGTCTCTGGCTCCAAAACCCGGTCTGACCATGGTTGAAATGATGCATGCGGCGGTAGACAGAAAGTTAAAGGGAATGTATATCATGGGAGAAGATCCCATTCTCTCAGATCCCAACACCAGTCACGTGATCGAAGCGTTGAAAACCCTGGACTTCCTGGTAATACAGGATATCCTGCCCAGTGAAACCGTAAAATACGCCGATGTAGTTCTGCCTGCCGTCAGCTTTGCCGAAAAAGACGGCACCTTCACCAATACTGAGCGCAGAATCCAGCGCATACACCAGGCCATCGAACCGGTGGGAGAGAGTAAACCGGACTGGCAGATAATCTCGGAAATAGCATCCAGATTGGGGTACCCGATGAAATATCAGAGCCCCAGTCAGATCATGGATGAGATCGCCTCTTTGGCCAGTGATTTCTGCGGCGGTGTCAACTATGAACGCCTGGGAGAGACCGGCCTTCAATGGCCCTGCTGCAGCCTGGATGACCCGGGCACGCCATTTCTTCACGAGGACCGTTTCTCATGCGGGTTGGGACAGTTCAAACCCGTAAAATATCAGGCATCGTTTGAACTCCCTGACCAGCAGTATCCCTTCGTGCTGTCAACCGGAAGAGCGTTGTTTCACTGGCATGGAGGCACCATG
>DAOUAU010000073.1:0-2847 GCA_034433195.1 Dehalococcoidales bacterium | reverse complement strand
CACATCTGGCAATTCTGGAAGGCATCCATGATTTTTTCACTAAAATTGAACCCGTTTTTAAGTTGAGCAGCGGCGATATTCATTCTTCCGCCACCGGAGTATACGTGAAAATTATACTTGGCGATACTCGGACAGACATAGGAATAATCAGACCCTTTAACTTTTTGCATCGGTATAAATTTGCAGGCCGAACACCGGCAGCACATATTGACATCGCCCTGGTATTGCTCCAGTCCCATACTTGCGACCTCCTAATTTCATTTAATCAACTTTTAATCAATTAACCAGGTTAAAATCCGGCTTTGCCAGGATTCATGATACCATTGGGATCAAACATCTTCTTCAACTTATTCAAAACAGCCATATTGGCAGCATCCCGGTTACAGATTAGCTTGGTGGCTTGGCCATAGGGGCGGGAGAAAAAGGCGCCCTGGTTAATCAAAGCTTTGGTAGCGTTAAAACTCAAAGCCTTCACCTGGTCAGACTCAGCTTTATTGTCCGGATCATAGAACATGGTAAACTCAACATGAACTCCGGTGCCCTGGACGATGGGCTGAACATAGACACCCATTTCGGAAACGGGATAACCGCCTTTGGCAGCCATATCAAACATGGTTTTAATCTGGGCATCCAGTTTATCATTGATGGTCAGGAACAATACATCCTCGCTGGCGCCTTTAGCACGCAGTTTCCAGTAGGGCTCAGACGAAGGCGCCTGGACGGTTTTCATGATTTGATTGGCGGAAATACCGCCGGTGGATTTTAAGGCTTCCAGGCCCAAGCGCTTGGTGATATCAGTGATGTCTTTAATATTGGACTTAACTCTTTCTTCAGGATAGTATTCATAACCAGCCACCACATAAAACAGAGTCCATGGAGGCAGCGCAGCTTTGAGAGCTTGATATTCTGCGGGTTTCCGGGCGATAATTCCGGACAAATCCGTATTATTCAGGATAAAGCACTCGTTGACCATTCTCAAACGGACCAGCCATGAAGCCATCTCAACCAGTGTGTTCAGATTGGATGAACTGACTACAAAAGCTTCTTCCAGGCTGGGAAGGATTTCGCAGCGCATGGACGCCCAGGTTACGATTCCCATGGTGCCCTGCGCGCCTTGAACCAGGCGGTGCAGAGAAGCGATGCCAGGACCATAGGGAGCTTTTTGTACTGCGCCCGTTTTCCATTGTTCCTCTATATTACCGGGACCGGCGGCCTGACCGGTTCTGAATTCATCACCATTTCCGAAGTATACTTCAATACAGGCCAAAGGATCTGAAACATCCCACTGGTACTTGGGCATGGTCACCGGTTCCCTCTCCAGCAGACTGCCGACTACCGTTTTAGTCGCCCGGGGTAAAAGCGGCATATTCAATCTGATGCCCTCTTTTTCCGCGGCCGGAATTAACTCGCCAAAGGTTACTCCAGGTTCAACCATAGCCACTCGACGGGCTCTGTCAACATTAAGGATCTTCTTCATGCCGCTCAAGTCAACGACGATAGCTCCTCCTGTGCCAGGCACGGTATCCCCACGAAAATGAGGAGGACCCGAGCTTACCGGAACTAACGCAGTTTTAGTTTCATTGGCCAGCTTCACCAGTTCCTGTACGGCTTTAGCTGTTTTTGGCTTAACCACGCAGGCTGGCCTGACACTATTGACAAAACTCACATCCCGGGAGTACTTATCCAACGTACCCTTGTCCATACTTACGTTGGAAGCCCCAACAATCTTCACCAGCTTCCCTTTTTCGATCATTGTTACCTCCTTACAAATTTGGCTGTTTGTTTGATAATTCTTTACAAATCTGATTTTTTAACCCCGAGTTAACTGCTTATACCTCCTTATTGTGTTACAACAAAACATGGCATTATCCATGGTAACACTGTTTTTGACCGAACATCATGACCACTTTGGTTTTCACCTGACGAAACAAATATATTGAAATGTGCACGGCGTAAAAACACCGGACCGGAAAAATGTTGGATTAGGCATAGTTTAGCTCTATATTGACTGATTGTCAATATAGATTATCCGCCATGTTAATGTTTTACGATTTTGCCGTGACAACAACTCTTGTTCCTTTGCAGGCAACCTGACGCATGATATAATCCAAATTGGAAACGCTTATGATGAGAATGGTTCGCTGGTACCATTTCTACCTGTATACCCGGAAATTGGAATGCTCAACACCGGTAACAAAAACTGGAGGAGTGAAATGTCAACCATTAAAGCTGTACGCGCCCGGGAAATCCTGGATTCGAGAGGCAATCCCACACTGGAAGCTGAAGTTGAGTTATTCGATGGTACACTGGGAGTGGCCGCAGTTCCCTCCGGCGCTTCGACGGGTAAACATGAAGCGGTCGAACTGAGGGACAATGATAAAAACCGTTATAACGGACTGGGTGTTTTGACGGCGGTCAACAATGTCAAACAGTTGATCGCCCCGGCCGTGGTCAATCTGGATTCCGTGGACCAGATAGATGTCGATGAGCATATGATCAAATTGGATGACAGCCCCAACAAATCCAATCTGGGGGCTAACGCTATCCTGGCCGTTTCTCTGGCTAACGCCCATGCCGCGGCCAACTTCCTGGGGATTCCGCTCTACCGCCATTTAGGGGGAGTTGGAGCTTACACTCTTCCAGTTCCGCTGATGAATATTTTAAATGGCGGGAAACACGCCTCCAATTCTACTGATCTACAGGAGTTCATGATTGCGCCTACCGGCGCCGAAAGTTTCTCCCAGGCGCTCCAGATGTGTACCGAAATTTACCAGCAACTGAAAAAAGTGCTGAAAGGTAAAGGTCATAACACTAATGTCGGAGATGAAGGCGGGTTCGCCCCTTCAT
>DAOUAU010000072.1:0-3834 GCA_034433195.1 Dehalococcoidales bacterium | reverse complement strand
ATTTATAACCAGCCTGATAGAGGGCATCTTCAGCGCTCTGCTCAGAGATCGCTTCGATGGTTCCATCCGCTACTTCTTTATCCATTCTATAGGCATGATATTTGTATAACATGCTGGTATAACGTCCCTGAAAGCCTAACGCACGGCGAAAACACTGCGCAGCACTTCAGCAATAGGAATCACTCCTTTTTGAACTTTGTGTAAACCGTCCGATTTCATGGGGATCAATCCTTCCTTGATGGCCTGATTTTCAATATCCACGGCATTACCATTGTGAATCAGCATTTTACGGATCACGTCACTCATCAACAGCACTTCAAACAGACCGATACGTCCTTCAAAACCGGTTTTAGCGCAAAGGTTGCACCCGGCACCGCGATCATACAGTGTGGCAGGTATTGTACCGGTTACTTCCATGAATAACTGCTTGTCCTGGGCCGAAGGGGCATAGGTAGTACGGCAGTGCGGGCAGATACGTCTCACCATTCGCTGAGTGGAAATGCCTACCAGTGTAGACACAATCAGGTATGGTTCGATTCCCAGGTCCAGCAACCGGAAAAGCACTCCTACTGCATTATTGGCATGAATGGAAGATAGAACCAGATGCCCGCTCAGGGCGGCTTGAACGGCTATGGAGGCGGTTTCCTTGTCCCGGATTTCTCCTACCAATATAATATTGGGGTCATGGCGCATCAAGGCTCTCAGACCGGCCGGAAAGGTAATCCCGGCTTTGACATTCACCTGCGTCTGGTTAATATCTTCAAAGCGGTATTCGATGGGGTCCTCAATGGTCATAATATTGCGTTCTAAGCGGTTCAAAGAGTTAAGTAACGCGTAGAGTGTGGTGGTTTTTCCTGAACCGGTAGGGCCGCCCACCAGGAATAGGCCGTAAGGACTCCGCATGATTGTTTCAAATTGGCGCAAGTTCTCCGGTAGTAATCCCAGTTCTTCCAGAGTGTATAAAGCCAGCGATTTATCCAGGATTCTCAGGGCCAATCTCTCACCATGAGCGGTGACCAGACTGGCTACCCGGATATCTACCGGTTTGTCCCCGGCGGTAAATGCTATTTGTCCATCTTGTGGACGTCTGTTTTCGGCAATGTTCATCTCCGCCAGGATTTTGATTCTGGAAACCAGCGGGATATGGGCGCTGAGCGGAAGTGAGAACATATCATAAAGAGTGCCGTCAATGCGGAATCTGATGCGTAATCTGGTCTCCTGTGGCTCAATATGAATATCGGAGGCGCGGTCGCGCACCGCCTGGTTGATGACCAAATCAACCGTCTGCGCGATTGGCGTGCGGGCCACCATTTCTTCGGAAAAGGCGGTCTCCCTGACTGCCGCCGGTGAAAACTCCTTGACCCGTTTTTCAATTTCGGCGGCGGAGCGGTAGTTGATATCAATGGCCCGCTTGATATCGGCAGCTACCCCGATCGCCGGTTCAATTTTCATCTTGATATGGGCTTGCAAGTCCTGAATAATGTGTACATTCTCAGGATCGGCCATCACCACTACCAGGGCATCCCTGATTACATCAAGAGGTATCAGATTGTGTTTACGGGCTATGGTTTCCGGTATCAATTGCAAAGCTTTGGGTTGTATTTTATGCCGCTGCAGGTCGATATAAGGCAGGTTGAAATGAACACTTAAAATGGCCGCCAGGTCCTTCGGATTGACCCAGTTGTTGCTGACCAGGATGTCTTTCAAAGTGCGCCCTTCAACGGCTTGCTGTTTTAGAGCGAGTTCCAGCCGTTCCCGGGTGATCAGACCTTCCTGGTACAGCAGTTCTCCCAGGCTCTTGGGTTGCATAACGGTGGTTTCTGGCAGGTTTATTCCCATATGTTGTCCGCCGTGATATCAGCTTGCATTATTGATACTGTTTCTTTATTGACTAATACCCGGTAGTAACCTGAGTAATCAGACCGCTGGTGTTGCAGGTATATGTTCCTTTGGTAGTAGAACTGCGCAGGAAATTGGGGAACAAAGGATTGGCGGCGCTGGGAAAAGCCGCCATGTTGCTGGTAGCGGCGGTAACAGCGGGTACGGTGGTCAAACCTTGTCTGGCCATCATGGTATCCATGGCGGCTTGCAGGGTCACCTTTTCGGCGGCGGCGGCTTCAGTCCTGCCGCTGCCGGATAGTCCGGTCACGTTGGGCACGATAATCGCAGCCAGAACTCCGATGATAGCGATTACGATCAAGAGTTCAACCAGGGTAAAACCTTTTTGTCTTCTGTGGTCTGAATTTGGCCTGGTAATCATTGAAACCTCCTAAAATTTTTTTAAAAATTCCACAAAACAAATAAAACACGTTTAGATAGCCGGGAGTTATTTTTATCCGTGAGGTAATCATAAATTATGAGTGGACGAGCAACAACCAAGTTAGCACCTATATCATTTGATATATTGGACATAACAGACTATGTCTTTTACTGGAATTTGCTTTTGGGAGACAGGCGGAGTGTTTTTTACCGCCGGTCTTTCATATAATGAACAGTAAAGGATGCTGGGTTTGTGGCCGCTGCCAGAAAAAGTAAGGAGAGAATCATGAGCGAAACGATGCAACGAAGACCTGAAGATTCCGCTGTGCGTTATGAGCTTTTACTAACTGCCGAAGAGTCCCGGCTGGGCGTTACCAAAGTCTTAAACCGAAAGGGAAAACGCCTGGAGGTGGTCGTTCCGGCCGGGGTAAGCGCAGGGAGTGTGGTAAAGCTGGTCAATGCTCTGCAAACTACCGATGGTCAATCCGGGGATATTTTGATTCAGATTATGTTGAAAGACAAGGAATCTCCCCCGGTTTCTGCCGGTGGCGTGATTGAAATAACCGACTCTGACTTTGATAGCCAGGTATTGGATTCAGATCTTCCAGTGGTGGTGGACTTCTGGGCTCCCTGGTGCGGTCCTTGCCGGATGATGGCTCCCATTATGGATCAGGCTGCTAACCAATATCAGGGCAGGTTCAAATTCTGCAAGATTAATGTGGATGAAAATCAACGATCTGCCAGCCGTTATCAGGCCATGAGCATACCGCTGCTGATTTTCTTTAAAAATGGACAGGTAGTCGGCCAGAGCCTGGGCGCCATTCCCGCCGCTGAGCTAAGAAACAAACTGAATTCTTTCCTATGAGCTGGCTGGCTTCAAAAGGCCGGATCGAAGAGACCGGAGCGCTATTAAGGCAAACGTTTTCGGGAGGCCCGCAGACAGTTTTCCAGATAGCTTGCTCCGAGTAGTAAAACCAGGCAGACACCCAGAGCTGTCAGGTCCAACCTGAAAGCGGTCAATCCCAATTTGCTGACCAGTCCGGTTAGACCTCCGCCGATGATAGCGGCCAAAGCTCCGTTGGCGGTTAGCCTGAGCCGGTCCTTGAAAAAACCCAGAATGACCGGTAAAATCACCCCGCAAGTATAGATGGTGTAGGCGAACAATAAGGCTGAGATAACGCTTTTGAAAATCATGGCTAATATCAACGCCGCAATACCGATAATCAGCATTCCCCAGCGTGACAAGCGCAGTGTTTTGATATCATCTCCGGCCTTCTGGAAGGGTTTGATCAAATTCACGGATAAAGTGGTGCCTGCACTCCACAACGTAGAACTGGCGCTGGACATCACCGCTGAAATCAAAGCGGCTAAAACCAGACCAGCCGCCCAGGGCGGCAGGGTATCCGTAATCAAAGCTGGGAAAGCGGCTTCAGGGCTGATCCTGGGGAAAAGATAAAAAGCTCCCATGCCGATGATGGTGATGCAGAAAGCAAAAGGCACCAGCGCTGCGGCTGCCCAAAATGCCGCCCGGCGCGCTGTCCGGCCATCTTTAGCGCAAAACAGGCGGGCATACAG
>DAOUAU010000071.1:0-1930 GCA_034433195.1 Dehalococcoidales bacterium | reverse complement strand
TTTTGGACTTTCAACAAGCGCTGGCTAAAGAAGGTCTTTTTTATCCACCGGACCCCCAGAGCGCCCAGGGCTGCACCATGGGCGGGACCATTGCTGAAAATGCCGGTGGGCCTTACGGGGTAAAATACGGCGTCACCAAACAATATCTGCTGGGCTTGCAAGTGGTTTTGGCTACCGGGGAGGTAGTTAACCTGGGCAGTAAGACTATCAAAAACCGTATGGGTTATGAGATGGCCACTCTGTTTTGCGGTTCGGAAGGCACACTGGGCATTGTTACGCGCATCACCGTACGGTTGTTGCCGGTACCCAAAGCCCAAAAAACTATGTTCGCGGTTTTTGGCGATATAGAGAGCGCCGGAGAAGCTGTATCACGCATTATCGGCGCCGGCATCATACCAGCGAAAATTGAATTTGTAGACAACTGGTTTCTGCGTAGAATAGAGGAATTAACGCATATGGGGCTGCCGGTGGAAGCTGAAGCCCTCTTATTGGTCCAATGTGACGGATATCCCCAGTCGGTTGAAGCTGAAATTGAACAAGTTTTGAATATCTGCCGTGATATGGAAGCCGGAGAAACCCGGGCGGCCGTGGACCAGGCCGAAGCTGACCGCCTTTGGCAAATCCGTAAAAGCGCTTTCGGAGCCATTTACAGCAGCTCGCCGACAATTCTATCGGAAGATATCACCGTTCCCCGCGATAAAATTTCAGCCCTTATAAAAAAGTGTAGGGATGCCGGGAAAAAGCATGGTTTTGATGTGCATTTTACCGGACATGCCGGCGATGGCAATATCCACCCATCCATACAAACTGATTTCAATAATAAAGAAAACTTCCAGCGCGCCTTGAAGGCTGTGGATGAAATGGTGGAGGCCGCTCTGGAATTGGGCGGCGTAGTTTCCGGTGAGCACGGCATCGGATTAGAAAAACAGCGCTATATGAAACAGGGCATTGATCCGCTGGCTCTGGATTTGATGAAAAAAATTAAAAAAGCCTTTGATCCGGATAATATATTTAACCCCGGAAAGTACTGGGAGGAATAGATAAACAGCATGCCCGATATTGACCGTTTTAAAGAAATCCGTCGTTTTCGAAAAGATAATGAATTATGTATGAAATGCGGCTTTTGCATGTCATCCTGCCCGGTTTATAAAGAAGAACTGTTGGAATCATCCGTAGCTCGCGGCCGCAATGCCCTGGTCAAAGGCCTGCTGAAAGGCCAGGTCCACTTTAGCCCGGAAATGGCTGAACGGCTGGACAAATGCACTCTATGCAAGACATGTACCGTTAACTGCCCGGCCGGAGTGGATATCCCCGCGGTAGTGACCGCTGCCCGCGCGGATCAATTCCGTCAGTGCGGAATAAAATTCCCATACAATTTTATTTACCGCAGTATATTGCCGCGCCGCGTACTTTTTGGACGTACGGTTAAAATAGCCGGTTTGGCTCAAAAAGTCTTTATGCCTAAAGCGGCAGGGACACTGCGTCATTTACCTTTAATGCTCTCAGGTCTGGGAAAAGGCCGCCATATACCGCAGGTAGCCTCGACATTCTTGAGGCAAATACTGCCGGTGGTCAACTTGCCGCCCAGGGGAACCGCTGTTAAATATAAGGTTGGCTATATGACCGGCTGCATGACTGATTATGTTTTTCCTGAACTGGGCAAACAGATTGTTGATTTTTTGACGCTTAACGGTGTAGAAGTGATTATACCGCGCGAACAAGGCTGTTGTGGAGCGCCGGTTTATATTGGCGCCGGGGATTTTGAAACCGGGCGCAAAATGGCTGACGCCAATGCCGCGGCTTTTAAAGATTTGAACTATATTATCGTTGACTGCGCCACCTGTGGTTCAGCCATGCAGGATTATGAAAAATTTTTAGCGGATACTCCCGAACGGAATAAATCATATTCTGATGTCAAGACCAAATTGAT
>DAOUAU010000070.1:0-6470 GCA_034433195.1 Dehalococcoidales bacterium | reverse complement strand
GTGACCACATTCATAGCCGAATTCTCACCTTCCACCGGGACCATTTCGGCCTCCAGTTCTCCGTCTGCTTTGAACCTGGTCAATTGTTCCACCACTTCACTTTGAGGGGTGATGGGATAAAGAGCCACCACATCCGGGCGGCAAAGTCTAACGGCATAAGAGGCACAGGCATTGCCGGTGATTACTCGGGTTTCGTGTTTTCTCATTTGTTTTACCACTTTACTCCTCCGGTACCATGGCTATGGCTTTTCTGGGACATTCTACGACGCAGATTCCACAACCTTTACAATATTCCAGGTTAGCTTCAAAATAACTCTTTTTATCAATTATGCACTGCGGCGGACAAAACAGGTAACAAATTCCGCAGTGATTGCATTTGGATTGGTCAACTACGGGACGGCTGGTTCTCCATGTCCCGGTTTCCAGGTAAAGCAACAGTTCATCGGCATTTGACCAGCAACTTTCATGAGGGTATGAAAACTTCTTTTTTATTGCCATTTCAGCACCTTCACCTCTTTATATCCTCTTTCAACACTGCGCATATTTCTCTGCAGCATGTCTCCGCTTAAATAATCTTTTAAAATTGCCATTACCGACTCTAATTTTACCCATTTGGTGGTAGCGGCGAAAGCTCCTACCAGGCAGGAATTCGGGATATCCCGGCCGATTTCTTCAACCGCGATTTTAGTGGCGTCTATCACTCCTGCTACAGTTAAGTTCTGGTCAACCCGCGAATCAAATTTGGCGCTATTGACGATCAGCACACCATTTGGTTTGAGGCCGGAAAAAAGGGTTTTGATTTTAAGTAACGTAGGATCAACAACAACCATGCAATCGGGAGTATAAACCTGGGTTTTTTCTCTGATGGGCTTTTCATCAATGCGGGTGAAAGCCTGTACTGGGGCGCCGCGCCTTTCGAACCCGTACATCGGGAAGCTGGCAACATACTTGCCCTCAGCTACGAAAGCGCTGGCTAACATGCGGGCCGCGGTCACAGCACCCTGCCCACCTCGTCCATGAATCCTGATCTCTTTCACAGTTTTTCAGCTCCTGTATATTTTTACTCTCATGAATACATATAAATGAGTGCCCATTCTGTCACCACGTTTGAAGCGTTGGTTATTTATGTTAACTAATTATATTCCACTCCAATAATCAGATTTACTAGCCAATCAAGTGAATCGGAATCAAGGTAATTATTTAAAGATTACCAGATAAAACATTATATGTCAATATCGATATCTAACTAACCTATACCATATTATCTGATTGCTCAGCATATTTTTTGAATCAAGTTTAATGATTGTTTACATTCAGGCCCGGCCAGATATGGCAAATTCCATATATATAAAATATTTTTATGGAACCATTAATATCTTTGCATTTTTCAAGGGTTTAAGACAAAACTTTTCCAGCTGATAGCTGCTCTATTTCTGCCGCCGATAAACCCAATAATTCACCGAATACATCAACATTGTTTTCACCTAATAATGGCGCCCTCCGGTAATTGCCTCTCGGGCTATCACTCAATCTGAACGGCAACCCAGTCAATAAAACGTCACCCAGTACAGGATGCTGCGTCTTAACAAAAAAGTTTCGATCATTCAGATGGACATCATGAGTAGCCTGTTTAGTGCTTAAAGAAGGTGCCGCAGCGATGCCGGCTTGTTGCAATTTGGCCGCCAGTTCATACGAACCGAAGGCTTTTGTCCATGCCGCCAGATGTTTATCCAGAGCATCCTGGTTTTTCCAGCGGCTTAATTCATCAGCAAACCGGGCTTGTCTGGTCCACTGCGGATTCTCCATCAGCTTACACAGTGCTAACCACTCCTTTTGATCAGCTACCGCGATGGCGATCCATTCTTCTTCATCCCGGGTATTGAGACAGGGATAGCACCCGTGGGGAGCCATAGCAGCGTCCCGGTTGCCCATCAGTTCTCCTTCACCACCATTGATGATATTGGACATCACTAGTTCGCCCAGAAAATTAGCGCTGCCTTCGATCATAGCAGCATCAATATACTGTCCCTGACCGGTCAATTTACGATAATATAGCGCTGCCAGAATAGCATAGGCGCCGTGCATGGCCTGTGCGCCATCCGTCCAGGGAGAAACACCAACTACGTTAGGTTCTCCACCGGGATAGCCATTGACCGAAGTAGCGCCTGCGAATGCGTCCACTATCTCAGCATAAGCCGGACGTTCCTTATGCGGGCCGCTGCGGCCATAGCCTGAGCCGGCGTAATAGATAATATCCGGTTTGATTTCTTTCATCTGGGCATAGCTTAAACCCCATCTTTCCAGAACACCGCCTCCGAAATTCTCAGCCACCACATCACATTTCCGGATTATATTTTTTGCCATTTCCTGGGCTTTCGCCATGCTCATATTCAAAGTGATGCTTTTCTTGCCCCAATTAAGAGTGGCAAAAGCGCTGCCGACATCCGGTCCGGTACCGGCCAAACCCTGAGGCGCACCAACAGTGCGCATATAATCTATGCGATTACCCGTCTCCAGTTTAATCACCTCGGCTCCCATCACAGAAAGCCATTCCGTAGCATGCGGTCCGGCCCACATCTGACAAAATTCTAATATTCTGATACCCTCAAGAGGCAATTTTTGCATCTATATTCTCCTCGTTAGTTCTCCCATCCTTGTATCCTGGGAACCTGACGGTAATCCGCCGGTCACTGATCCAGGAAACTCTAGATAATCCCCATTTGCCTCATTCTAACCAGGTCTTTTCTGTTATAACCCAAAATGTCGCAAATCACTTTCTCATTATGTTCTCCCAGCAAGGGAGCCGGACGCTCAATTTTTCCGGGAGTAATTGAATGCTTAAACGGCGGCCCAGGATATTTAATTTTTCCGGCTGTCGGATGCTCAACCTCCTGCCAGAATTGACGAAAGTCCAGTTGCTCATCCATCACCAGATCTCTTACCGAACGCACGGTGGAACAGGGCACTCCAAATTGCAAAGCCAGATCAACTATTTCCTGACCGCTGCGCTCCAAAGTCCAAACTGTAATTAGTTGATTGAGTTCAACAATATAATCATTGCGCAGCAGCGGATTGGCAAACATTTCTTCTTTAGACCATTCCGGATCCCCCAGCATCTGCATCACTTTGGGATAATGCGGGCCAATCCAGATAACCACATAACCGTCCCGGCACTGATACAAAAAGCCGCCAAACTTTTTTCGGCCCCACTCACGGGAGGGAGTCAATCCCTGAACTGCATAATAAGCCAATTGCTGACGGCAAATAGAAGCAACAGCCTCTTGTTGTGAGATATCGATGTGTTTTCCTGCCTTATTGGTCTGGCCGCCAATAACAGCACTCATAGTGCACACCGCAGCCGTCAGACCGGCCATAATATCGGCAGCATGGTAGGAGCCTTTCAAGGGAGCCTCATTTTCCGGGTCTTTGACGCCTTCATCGGGATTCCCGAAAGCTTCAGTTCCAGCGTGTGAGCCAATTAAATCAGACCCCTTGTAATCTTTGAAAGGTCCGGTTTGTCCGAAAGCGGTAATCGATGTCATCACCAAAACAGAATTGATTTTATGCACTTTGGCATAACCTAAACCCAGCCTGGAGATCTCCTTACGGGAATGGTCTTCGATTAAAACATCCGCCCACTTGAGCAGTTCTTTAAATATTTTTTGACCGGCAGCGGTCCGCATATTCAAAGTCACACTGGATTTATTGGTATTTAAAAACATGAAAAGTCCGCTTTTCTCTGGATGTGGAATATCCTGTGCAAAAGGACCCCAGCTGCGGGCTTTATCGCCCAAACCCGGCTTTTCTATTTTAATAACATCCGCTCCCATATCCGCCAGAAGTTTTCCACAGTAGGGGCCGGAAACAAATTCACAAAACTCGATGACTTTTAAACCACCCAACGCTTTCTGACTCAATTCGGTGCTCCTTGGTAACACGATCGATGCGTGCCAACATCAATCGATTGCTCAATATCAAGATCGTTGTCGATTATTTCATTCAACCGCCTTATCACTTTAGAGTATACCGGCAGCTGATATAGCGATAACAGATGTTGATTTTCTTTCATGATGGTAATTTGCAGGTCCATGACATAAAACTAATTTAATACCATACCCTCTCGGATTGTCAAACCAGTCTAACCACAAAATGGTCTGCCAGCGGCCTTTTGAATCCAAATCTGACCAATTGAGAGATGCATTTACACCAGGTAACTGCTACCTGACTCTGGCACGATCACCTCTTTGATACCAATTTCCGCAAGGGCGGCGGCGAATGACTGCGAAGCTTTTTCTTCACCATGCACAATAAATACTTTTTGCCAGCGGTCTTTGCCTTTTGAAACCCAATTGATCAAATCATTGCGATCGGCATGAGCGCTGAACTCATCGAACACTTCAACCCGGCAATTGAGTTTATAAGGTTCGCCAAAGATGCGCACCTCCGGCCATTTTTCCTGAATTTTTCTGCCCAGAGTATTTTCAGATTGCCAGCCGACAATCAGGACGGTATTTCTTTCATCTTCTATATAATTCTTCAAGTGATGTAATACCCGGCCGCTTTCCGCCATGCCTGAACCAGCGATGATTATCATGGGCTTATCTATGTCATTCAACGCTTTTGACTCTTCAGTGTTGCGGGTATAACGCAAATTTTTAAAACCAAAAGGATCTTCTGCTCTTCGCAAAAATTCGTTAGTTTCCTGATCAAAGCATTCCGGATGCATCCTGAATATTTCAGTGGCATCCGTGGCCAGCGGGCTATCGACATAGACAGGAATATCCGGAGTATATTTGGCTAAACGCAAACGATGCAGAGTATAAATTATCTCCTGAGCGCGCTCCAGCGCAAAAGACGGTATTATGATTTTGCCGCCTTTGGCGATGGTTTCATTTAATACTCTTGCCAGTCTGTCTTCCAAATTGGCAATATTGTTATGCAACCGGTCACCATATGTACTTTCAATGATCAAGATATCCGAATCCGTGACTATATACGGATCGCGAATAATCGGTAGATTGGGACGGCCCAGGTCGCCGGTATAGCAAACGCTAAGTTTCCTGCCGTTATCCACAATATCCATCACAGTTAAAGCTGATCCGATAATATGTCCGGCTTCTCTAAAAGTCACTTTGATTCCGTCGATAGAAAAAGCGTGATTGTAGCCATGTCCCTGCATCAATTCCAGCACCGGCGGAATATCTTCACGGGTATATAAGGGCTCAATGGGCTCCTCATGACGTCTGGCCCGGATTTTATTGACGAAAACCGCATCGTTTTCCTGGATATTGGCGGAATCCATTAACATGATATTGATCAGGTCGGCGGTAGCCATGGTGCAGTGGATATCACCTTTGAAGCCTTTTTTAACCAGATTAGGTACATTTCCGATGTGGTCAATATGGGCGTGGGAGAGAATCAAGCTGTCAATCGAGGCTGGATCAAATGGAAAATTCAGATTACGTTCATAAGTGTCTTTCCTTTTGCCCTGAAACAAACCGCAATCCAGTAGAATGGTGTGATTATCCGTCTCAATCACGTGGCGAGAACCGGTCACGCTACCGGCAAGACCGGTAAAGTTCAGCTTGATCATTATAGCACTCTCTTTCCGACAATCAATTGTCTGAGATACCAGCTCTTAATGATTTCCACCACTTCTTTGGGGTCATCGCTCAAACGTAATAAATTCAGGTCCTGCTCATCAATATAACCTCTGGACAGCGTGTGAGTTTTCAGCCAGTTAAAAAATCCTTCCCAGTATTGTGAATTAAACATGATGACCGGAAAAGGTTTGATCTTTTTGGTCTGGATCAAAGTTAGCACTTCAGTAATTTCATCCAGCGTGCCCAGTCCACCGGGAACGATCACAAAAGCGGTAGAATATTTTACCAGCATGATCTTGCGTACAAAAAAATGATTGAAATGTAAGGTCACATCGGTAAAGGCGTTGCAAACCTGTTCCTCAGGAAGCTGGATATTCAGTCCGGCAGATTTGACTCCGGCTTCCTTTGCGCCTAAATTGGCCGCCTCCATAGCTCCCGGTCCGCCGCCGGTGATGATATTAAACCCTTCATTACCGATCAAGCGGGCTATTTCCCGGGTTTTTTCATAATCAAAGCTGCCCGGTTTTAACCTCGCAGAGCCATAAATTGTGACCGCCGGGGTAATACCGGACATAGAGTCAAAACCATCCACCAACTCACCCATAATCCGGAAAAGACGCCATGATTCTTCTTTTTCCATTTGATTGATTTCATATTTGTCTGCCACGTCTTCCTCCAATTTTTGCATCATTTATTCTAAATAAATCAAGATGGGTTGGATATTCCCATGATATCACACTCGTGCTTATGCATATTATAACATGTATCAAAGGGGATTCCAGAAAGTGACCTTCGGTATTTTGGCAATCTGCGGAGTACGATGCTATACTTCCAATAGATCGATCAAGTTGTGTAACAGGAGCATCA
>DAOUAU010000069.1:0-6654 GCA_034433195.1 Dehalococcoidales bacterium | reverse complement strand
GGGTGCCCTTATAAAACCCCCTGGCCCCCGCCTCGTTCCTGAGTCAGGAGTTGGCATGTTTGTTTGCAGGTGATGTCCAGTCTCTTTTTCAGCCGCTTTTAACTTGCCAGATTGAGCGTTTTGGGGCATATCCGCAGTCAATTATTATTTTTGGAAAGGTGGTATAATAAAGATCAAATGGCGTTATATCGTATATGATTGTACTCTTAACACATAGAGTGTAACTATCAAGGAGGCGGAACCATGCTTGACAGCGCAGTGAAAAATCAGTTGGTACAGGCTTTGTCGCTCATCGTCGGCAATGAATATGTCTCTACTAATACGGCCGATCTCTACATTTACTCCCGGGACATGACCATCTCGGAGCCAAACCTGCCGGACATGGTTGTCATGCCTGGTTCGGTGGATCAAATCCAATCCATCATACGTTTCTCCAATCAGGAGAGAATCCCGGTTACCGCCTACCTGGCCGGAGGTAACATCGGCGGTCTGGCAATTCCTCTGAAAGGTGGCATCATCATCGACCTGAAAAGGATGAACAGGATAGTGGAAATCAACGAAACTGATATGTATGCCATGGTGGAGGCCGGGGTGACTTTCGGTCAGTTGAAGGGTTATCTTGAGAAGCATCATCCCGGTCTGATGTATACTTACGCTTTCTCTCCGCCGGCCACCGGTGTGGTCACCAATTCGCTGCTTCAGGGTTTGGACAATCTGTCTTTCAGATATGGAGCGGCTTCTCACTGGGTGACCGGGTTGGAAGTAGTTTTGCCTACCGGTGAACTGGTAAAAATCGGCTCCTGCGCGGTCAGTAAAAGCTGGCAATCAGTCTCTCCGTTCCCGGAAATGACGGGCCTTTTCCTGGGCTGGCAGGGCACTACCGGCATAATCACCAAAATGGCGGTCAGCCTGTGGCCCAAACCCCGGTATGCCACTTCTTTGACTATCCTGTGCATGGATATGGAAGGCGCGCATAAAACTCTGAAAGCATTGGCCAGGACCAGGATACCGGATGATCTCATCGGCACCTCTTTTGCGCTATCAAAAGTCAGTAGTCTGGCAATGGAGCATAAAAAGGCCCCCATCTATCCCGCTCAGCCCAGGATGCCCGGAGATCCGGAGTTCATTGTCACTGCTGAGATTTCCGGGCATAGTGAAAAAGAGCTGGATGCCAGGGTCGAAATAATTTTTGAGGTAGCCGGTTCCGAGTTACGAGATGCCAATATCAGCGGACCGCAGGCGGCGCCCAGCACCACGGCGGCTTTCCCGATGCAGGCGTTGCCGGTTCTCAGCGGTGGCGGAGGCCTGATGTGGGTGGGCGCTTATGGACCGATCAGCCGGTGGCTGGAAACCGCAAAAAGAGGTTGTGAACTCCAGGACAAACATGGGATTACCCGCAGTTGCTATACGCGCGTGATGAATGAGGGCCATTTTGTTGGTCTGAGATGGATGCTGCCTTATGATAAAGAGGACGCCGAAACCGTTCGCCGTATCAAACTTCTGTGCGATGATCAGTTGGACCTGGTACTTGAAACTGGTTACATTCCTTATAAGACTCCGGTCTGGGCAGTCAGGCGGCTGGAGAAGTTAGCCGGTCCTGAATGGGTCAATCTGCACCGCAGGATCAAAGCTTTATTGGACCCACAAAATATTTTAAATCCCGGACGTTGGGGTGCGCCTCTGGAACAGCGGAAATTAATCGTGGAGGAAGGGCATGAGCCTGGATAGTGTTAAAGAATGGCTTTATGGCTGTACCCGCTGCGGAACCTGTAAAAGTGTTCAGGGGCTTTTCTTGCCCAGTTGTCCGGCCGGAGAAAAATTCAAGCTGGAATCATACTTTGCTTCCGGTAAGCAATTCATCGCCAGGGCAGTCTCCCAGGGAGTATTATCGCTGGAAGATGATGATACGCGGGAGAGGATTTATGCCTGTACCGGTTGCCTTTCCTGTCAGCAGCAATGCGGTGTGTACCATCATGAACACCTCTTTGATATAGTCCAGTCTGTCCGGACCAAAGCAATTGATCAGGGTTACTTCAATCCCGCCTATATGCTGATGTACTACGGGTTGAGAGGCGAAGATAATATCTTCGGCAAACCCAGAACAGAAAGAGGTGACTGGGCTAAAAACCTGCAAGTGAAATACGCCGCCAGAGAAAAGGTGGATGTCCTCTACCATGCCGGGTGCCTGCTTTCATATGATGCGGAGTTATGGAATGTACCCCGTGATGTGATCAAAATCTTGCAGACGGCCGGAATCGATGTGGGTATTATGGGCAGTGAGGAGAGTTGCTGCGGAGGCCGCTCTTATGAAATGGGGTACTTGAATGAATTCACCAAATACGCTCAGCACAATATTGAAAATGCCAATTCGCTGGGGGTTAAAACTGTCCTGATGTCCTGCGCGGATGGTTACAGCACATTTAAAAAGCTTTATCCCAAAATTGGACTCGGGATGAGATTTGAAGCAATGCATATCATTGAATATCTGGACCGATTAATCAAGTCAAAAAAGCTCAAATTTAGTAAAACTATCCCGCTGAAAGTGACTTATCATGATCCCTGTCATACCGGACGTCACCTGACGGCGGGGTTGTATGAGTCCCCCCGCGAGATATTGAAAAGTATTCCTGGAATTGAACTGGTCGAGATGGAGCGGATCAGGGAAAACGCCTGGTGCTGCGGCGCCGGTGGCGGGGTGAAACAGTCCAATCCTGATCTGGCGGTGTGGTCCGCTTATGAAAGAATCAAGGAAGCTAAATCAACCGGAGCGGCCGCCTTGATCACCAGTTGTGCGTGGTGTGAACGCAATTTCAAGGATGCGGTTAAAGAATTCGGCGCCGACCTTCAAATTTATGATGTCTCTGAGATTGTCTCTCAGTCAGTCATGGGATGAATGATTATCAGCTGGAAGCAGTGTGATCATCCGGCAACAAATTAATATTTGATTTTTAAAGCTGCAAGCAGAATAATCAGTTTATTAAATCTTTATTGGGAGTATTCTCAATGAAAATCAACCATGCAACAGCCATATATTTCAGTCCCACCGGTACTACGCAAAAAACGGTTGCCGCCATCGCCGAGGGTGCGGGTGTGAATTTCCGGCTAATTGATCTGACATTGCCGGAATCCCGCCAGTCTTCGTTGCGGTCGTTCAGCCAACAAGAACTGGTCATAGTGGGCCTTCCGGTCTATGCCGGCCGCTTGCCAATGGACCTGGATGATTTTTTCTCCGGTTTGCAGGGCGATTCAACACCGGCTGCGGCGGTCGTGCTCTACGGCAACCGCGAATATAACGACGCCCTGATCGAACTGAAAATGCGGCTGGAGGAGCGGGGTTTCCGGGTAAAATCTGCCGCCGCCTTCATCGGGGAGCATACTTTCAGTTCAAAAATTGCCACCGGCCGCCCGGATCACGCTGATTTGGCGGTGGCTGCGGAGTTCGGAAAAAAAACACTTTTAACCATCATTGAGGAAATTTCGGGCAAACTGGAACTGAAAGGCGATTATCCTTTCAAGTGGAAAGGGTACAATCCCAGGGCACACGTTGATTTTCCGCCGCATCCGCGGCTGGTGACTACTGACAGTTGTACACAATGCAAACTGTGCGCTGAACTCTGCCCCTGGGGAGCGATCGACCATGCGGACTGTAAAATCAGGAATTACGAAAAATGTATGATTTGCTACCGTTGCCGGAAAATCTGCCCGCCTCAGGCTATTCAGGTCAGGGGTGACAAGTTCCTGCAATTCCTGCCGCAATTTGAAAGCCGGTTAAACGCTCAGCGCTGTCAGCCAGAGCTGTTTTTGATGCAGAGTGTCACCCGGCATGATGGCTAAAGAACAGGGAAATGCCTGGTCAGGCATCTCCCTGTTCGACTGTTTGATATTTTGAACCGCATGACGGCCATCTTTCTGCTTCTCAACAGGATAAACCGGCCAATCCAATGATACCCATACTCAGCAAAAGAGCGGCCGCCTGGAATAAAGATAATACCAATATTCAGTTCATTGACCCAGACCGGTGTTAAATCGCGCTGGTTCCTGTAACATCAGTTTTTTTAGCCGGGTACGGATTGCCGCCGGCTGGCGGCCCAGAAGTTCGGCCATTTGCGCGGAGGATTGTCCGGACTGAAAACCGGATATCAGCCTGGCATCCTGGTCAGCCGTCCATTTTTTGTTGGCCGCAAGGCTTTTGGTTTTATTTGTTTCTGTTGAGCAAAGAATTATCGGTTTAATCTCTCTGACCAGCGGATTGGGTGACGTATCGAATTCATTCAACGCTTTTTCTGATAGTTTTTTGAGCTCTTGATCGAAGACCAGCATTTCTTCATCAACCTTAAGCGCCATGGCGTTAAACCCAATCAAGCGCAGTCCTTCCAGTGCGCGTACCCGGGAGAGAGCTACGTATCCCATGCCTTTGACGAAACTCCTGCTGAGATCCACCTGCGCGGCTTCCAGAGTCATGCCCTGGCTTTTATGCACCGTGATAGCCCAGGCCAGGCGCAACGGAATTTGCCTGATTTGAGCCAGAATGTTGCCATTTTCTTCCACACTCCAGGTAGCCGGTTCTGCCGTTAGTACATTGCCGTTGCGCAATGTTATGACCGGAAAATTGCTCTCGTCAAAACCGCTGACAGTGCCCAGTGTGCCGTTGACATAATCCTTTTCGAAATTATTTTTGACAAACATCACCGCCGCCCCTTGCTTTAAAACCAGTTTTTCAGGCGCCAGGCACCCTTCCTTCAAAGATTCGGCGATCGCTGGCACTCCACTGATTGACATGGTATAACCCACTTCTTTACCGGGCAATTTAGCCAGTTCGCGCTGGTTTTCCCAATCCACGTCCGGGTTATGTGAATAAAGCCTGACGAAGCGCCCTGCAGGACTGGATGCAAAAACGGTATTGCGGCATTGCCTTAAACGGCTGATCATAGATTCATCCACCTTCGCTTCGCGAATGGCATTTAGAATCCTGATCAATTCGCCATCCACCTGCCGGCGCTGTTCATGCAGGTAACATATTTTGATGTTCATGTTCTGCCAGGCCGCTGAATTGTGCACCCAACCGGGTGAAGGTCCATCAAATCTGGTGACCGGCGGGAGTTGAAAGAAATCACCGCAAAAGACTACCTGCAATCCGCCGAACGGCTCCCAACTCTGGCGCGCTAACCGGGTTACTTTTTCAATCAGATCGATGCGGTCGGCATCCAGCATGGAAACTTCATCGATAATCAGCGTCTGGGTTTTTTGGATGCGCCTGGCAAGCCGTTTATTCCCGATGATGTCCAGGATTTCTTTGTCAGTGGCGCTGTTCCTGATCCCGATTCCGGCCCAGGAGTGAATGGTGGTCCCCTCCATATGGGTTGCCGCTAGGCCAGTCGAGGCGGTAACACCAACGTTCACACCCCTGGCCTTCAAATATTGAATATACTGGTTTAAAAGATAGGTCTTCCCGCTGCCGGCGGCGCCGGTGAGAAATGCATTGTGCCCTGATTTTAATATTTTTAAAGCTTCTTCTTGAGTCATTGGACTGGCATTCTCCCAGGATGCGGCGTCCCGGCCGCACCGGTCTAGAGCTTACCGGCAACTGCAATTCGGCGCCTCCATTTTCAATATAATAGTCGGTCATAGACCATTCGTCAACGTAAAGTGAAAGCATCCGTTTTATTAATCCGGCATCTTCGGGCTGGCGCGGCAGCGTATTTCCACGCACGATATAATATCGTTGTGATTTGTGACCTTTTTGTGACGGGACGTCCCAGTTATTGATGCCGTTGTGACAAACGGGCGCTATTATTGAGGATGACTCAGACTGTTCGCGTTATGAGAGGGGCCGCTATCAATAATCAAATCTACCGTTTCAGAATAGGGTCATTGGTGTGTACCGTCATCAGCGACGGGAGGTATGTCTACGCTCCTCCGTTCTTCCCGCCTCCAGCGGATTTTTTGTACTCCTATGCTCCCAGGGACCAGATCGAACAGGCCTTCCGCAAACGTATCTTTAAACTGGAGGAGAGATATTTTTGGAACAGTTCATATAATTGTTTGCTGGTAGACTCCGGCGAGCACAAGATTTTGATTGATACCGGAGGCGGCAGTTTTGGCCATGAAACCGGGAAATTATACAATAACTTGCTGGCGGCCGGAGCCTGTCCGAGTTCGATTGACTGGGTGATTTTGACTCATGGGCACCCTGATCATATCGGCGGTGCCGCTAGTGAGTCCGGCCGGCCGGCTTTTCCCCTGGCGCACTACGTAATTTCCAGGCATGAATGGGACTTCTGGCGGACAGGACAGGCCAGGTCACAAATACGTGAATTTAATAAAGAAGTTTTATTGCGAACGGAGTATCACAATTTGCCTGCCATCAGGAATCAGGTTGATCTTACCGATGGCGATGTAGATATTGTCCCCGGTATCAGTATTATTCCTTCACCGGGCCATACTCCGGGGCAAATCGCGGTGGCGCTGTCTTCCCAAAATCGAACACTTTTATATATCTCTGATATCATGTTTCATCCGGTTCAAGTGCAGTGCCCGGAATGGAGCGGCGTGGCTGATCTGGATTCAGAACAAACTATCCTCACCAGATTTCGCTTCCTGCATCTAGCGGTCAGTAAAAAAGCTCTGGTGATGGGCTTTCATTTTCCCTTCCCC
>DAOUAU010000068.1:0-6545 GCA_034433195.1 Dehalococcoidales bacterium | reverse complement strand
AACGCCGATTACCGGTAACGTAGTCCAGGCGGCAACCACGCCGGGCAGATGGGCAGCCCCGCCGGCAGCCGCGATGATTACTTCAATACCGCGCGCACGCGCGCTTTTGGCATATTCCATGGCTTTGGAAGGCGTGCGGTGAGCTGACATCACCATGATTTCACTGTCAATTCCGAACTGCTTTAAAATATCCACAGCCGGGTGCATTGTTTCCAAATCAGATTTAGATCCCATAACGATAGCGACGGTTGGCATGATACTCCTCCTAACAATATTTTTTTTGACTTTACGACAATTTAAAAACTAGCAATATCTTTTCGGTAATGCGCCCCTTCAAATTTTATCCGGGCGATATTGGCGAATATTTTATCACGCGCTTCGCTGATGGTATGGCCGGTTGAAACCACGGTTAGCACTCTGCCTCCGCTGGTGATGACCTGCCCGTGTTTTCCTGATTTGGTCCCGGCATGAAAAACCATCACATCTTTCTCCACCTGATCCAGGCCGGTTATGATAGCTCCGGTTTTGTAGTCTCCGGGGTAACCGTGGGAGGCCATCACCACACCCACACAGGGATCTGAATTCCAAACAGGTTTGACGGATTTCAGATTGACCTGGATTACCCCCAGAATGATATCCAATAGATCAGATTTGAGACGGGGTAAAATGACCTGGATTTCAGGATCACCAAAGCGTACGTTATATTCCAACAACCTGGGCTGATTATCTTTTACCATTAAACCGGCGAATAAAATTCCCTGAAATGGACTCCCGCCTTCGGCCATAGCTTTAATGGTGGGCTGGATGATAGTGGTAATAATGCGCTGCTCCAATTCAGGAGTATAGAAAACAGTCGGGCTGTAGCTACCCATCCCGCCGGTATTGGGGCCCCGGTCTCCATCAAAGACTCGTTTATAGTCACAGGCGGGGACCAGCGGCAATACACTTTTGCCATCAGTGACAGCAAAAAAACTCATTTCCCGGCCCTGCAGCCATTCTTCGATGACTATTGTGTCACCCGCTGAGCCAAAGGTTTTATTTTCCATCATACTGGAAACCGCTTCCAGAGCCCGGGCTGTGGTGTCTGCCATGATGACACCCTTGCCGGCCGCCAGTCCATCAGCTTTGATGACCAGCGGCGCCCCTGTTTCACGGATATATTGTTTGGCCTGATTCGGATCTGAAAAGGTCAGACTTTTTGCACAGGGGATGGAGTTTTTTTGAAACAGCTCTTTGGAAAAGGCTTTGCTGCCTTCCAACCGCGCTGCGGCTTTGTTGGGCCCAAAAACCGGAATGTTTAACTTCTGAAAATAGTCGACGATCCCCTCAACCAGGGGCGTTTCAGGACCAACTACAACTAAATCAATGTTATTCTTTTTGACGGCGGCGGCCAGTTCCGGAAAGTTATTGGAGTGAACATCCAGATTAGTGGCTATTTGAGATGTGCCGGCATTGCCGGGTGCGGCGAACAGGGCTTTGATCCTGGGGCTTTGAGCCAGTTTCCAGATGATGGTGTGTTCGCGAGCGCCGTTGCCAACTACCAGGACTTTCAAAGCCAGCCTCCTGCTTAACCAAATTTCCAATAAATCCAGCGCTCAGTAATGCCAGTTTTGCCAAATAGAGATAGTATATCCAGGACTGCGTAATGCCCTGTTTTAAGTTTTCCGGGTGTTTGAATCTGGTAGAATTGTATCTACTCCCACTCTATAGTGGAAGGAGGTTTGGAGGTAATGTCATAGACCACACGGTTGATGCCGGGTACTTCATTCACGATGCGGCTGGAAATTTTAGCCAGTACATCATAGGGCAAACGGGCCCAATCAGCAGTCATGGCATCATCACTGGTTACTGCCCGGATGGCCAGCATCAGGCCGTATGTGCGAAAATCGCCCATCACACCGACGGATTTGACATCAGTAAGCACGGCGAAGCTCTGCCATAACCGGCGGTAGAGTCCGGCCGCGCGAATTTCGTGTAAAACGATATAATCGGCATCGCGCAGCATATCCGCCTTAGCCTTGGTGATATCGCCAATAATCCGGATGGCCAGACCGGGGCCGGGGAAAGCCTGCCGCCAGACCATTTCATCAGGTAATCCCAATTCTGTGCCTACTTTACGCACTTCATCTTTAAACAGAGAACGCAGCGGCTCAATCAACTGTAATGACATATCAGCCGGCAGTCCGCCTACGTTATGATGGCTCTTTATTTTTGCCGCGGCTTTAATGCCGGATGAGGCGCTTTCAATGACATCCGGATAGAGAGTGCCCTGGGCTAAGAAATCCACTTTTCCTATGGCACGCGCTTCTTGTTCAAAAACCCGGATGAATTCTTCTCCAATGATTTTGCGTTTGTTTTCAGGATC
This sequence comes from Dehalococcoidales bacterium, assembly GCA_034433195.1. Classification (GTDB taxonomy): domain Bacteria; phylum Chloroflexota; class Dehalococcoidia; order Dehalococcoidales; family UBA3254; genus DATIKD01. The sequence goes on along the minus strand of DAOUAU010000068.1, from coordinate 4,180 downwards.
AACCACCCCTTTCAGCCGGTTCATAAAGCGGTCGGCGGAACGGGAGAGAATGACATTCACTCCCAGATGTTTGTGGAAGGTCTCAAATGTACGTTCGACTTCATGTTTGCGCATCAAGCCGTGATCAACAAAAATGCAGGTCAATTGATTGCCGATGGCACGGTGAATAAGGGTGGCGGTGACGGAGGAATCCACACCTCCGGAAAGGCCGCAGATGACTTTGCCGTCACCAACCTGCTGTTTAATACGGAGAATGCTTTCTTCAATAAAATTACCGATTGTCCAATCTCCGCGGCAGCCGCAGATAGTGTAAAGAAAATTCCGCAGAATAATTCTACCCTCAGGCGTGTGAACAACTTCTGGATGGAATTGCATGCCGTAAATCCCCTGTTTGTTGCCCAATACCGCGATCGGTGTGCTCTCCGTGTAGGCTAAAGAATCAAAACCCTGAGGTAATTTTTCGATTCTGTCTCCATGGCTCATCCAGACGGTCAAAGTATCCGGAATATCCTTAAATAAAGGCGATTCAATTTGCCCCAGGTGCAAAATAGCATGGCCGTATTCCTTGTGCGTGCCGGGCACCACTGTGCCTCCCAACTGATGAGTGATAGCCTGCATACCGTAACAGATTCCCAAAACAGGCAGATGTTTTTCATAGATATAGGCAGGGGCTAGTGGGGCGTTTTGCTGATAAACACTTGAAGGTCCGCCGGAAAGGATAAAACCTTTGGGGTTGAGGTGGGCAATATCTTCCCACGGCGTAGTATGAGAGACCAGTTCGCAATAAACTTGAAGCTCACGCACTCTGCGGGCAATCAGCATGCTGTACTGAGAGCCGAAATCAATAATAACGATTGCTTCACGTTCAGGTTTTTTCATTGGTTTGAGCGTTTAAGTACCATTCCCCGGTTTCTTATCCGCAACTCCCAAACAGATTATTTGTTAATAGCGCCAATAGGTGAGTAGATATTTTTGGGAGGTTAATATTGCGGGGTTACATACTGCATCCGATACTAATAGTTTATCATTGTGCTATACTGACGTCAAGTAGTTTTCGGTGCTCCTCAAGCCTGCGCTGATGCTTTTTGTGCGATTTGTGTCTGTGGCGGGGTGTGGTGTAATACCTGTCACCAGCAAGGTGTTTTTGTGTGATAGTTAAGATTCGTAGATCTCTGGAGATTTATGAAGACTGAGTTAGCGGCAAGATTAACCAAACAGATTGAAAAGGGTATTACGGTTTTGCGTAAAGGTGGAGTTATTGCTTACCCTACGGATACGGTATTTGGAGTGGGATCCGGAATATATAGTGACGAAGGGATCAAGCGGATATTTGAATTAAAAAAGCGCACTGGCAATATATCTCTCCCCGTTCTATTGGCGGAGGTGGCACAGGTACATGAAGTGGCCGCCGATATTCCGCCTTGTGGATGGAAACTGATCGACCGTTTTTGGCCGGGCGGGCTGACTTTGATTGTCTACCGTAGCCGTATTATTAAAGACATCATCACTGGTGGCGGAGATACTGTGGCGATCCGGGTGCCTGACCATCCAGTTCCTTATCATCTGATCAAAGGCAGCGGCATGCCGTTGATAGGAACCGGTGCCCAAATCTGCGGAGAAAAGGCGGTTGTTACCGCGGAAGCAGTTAAACAGCAGTTTAAGGATGGTCTGGATTTGATAATCGATGGCGGTCCGGCGCCTGGAGGAATTGAATCTACTATAATTGATATTACAGGTGAAGCGCCTGTTATCATTCGTAAGGGGTGTATTCGCCAGGAAGAGATTGAATTGGTGGTGGGGAAGAATTGATATCACAATTTGTGCTATTGTATTTACGGGGGTACGGATTTTGAACATCGCAGTTGGCACTGATCATCGTGGCCTGGAATTTAAACAACTGGTAATTGGCATGATCAGGGAATCAGGGCATATCAGCACTGACTTTGGTGCTTTTAACACAGATGCTGTAGACTATCCGGATGTAGCTAAAGCTGTCTGTAACAGCGTTATCAATAAACAATGTGACTACGGCATTCTGATTTGCGGCACCGGGATTGGCATGAGTATTGCGGCTAATAAGATCAAAGGCATCCGGGCAGCTTTGGTCTGGGATACGTTTGGATGCGTGCGTTCCCGCAGTCATAATAACGCCAATGTTTTATGTCTGGGTGCGGAACGCGGGTCATCCGGACTAAAGGAAATCATCCAGTTGTTTATGACCACGCCTTTTGAAGGTGGACGTCATCAAAAACGCCTGGATAAAATGAGCGACATGGAGAATGGGCGCTGTTGATTTGACAAGCCTTTTTGATATGTAATAAAATTAAATATTAAACTTGTAAAGGGAAAGTGTTTTTAGCATGAACCCGAATAGTTGGAACACCGAACTTGTACTTATTGTTATTGGCGCACTTACGTGCGGTGGGTTTGGTGTGTCCCAAATTTACAAGTAAACCAGGCAGGAAGAAATTAAAGAGGACGCCAAGCCCAGGAGGATAATCCTGGGCTTTCCTTTTTAGGGGGTTCGCAACCATTTTACCCGATATAGTGATCAGCTTTAATCTGTTTGACAAGCCTGGGGGGCTATGATATTTTGGGTTTGAGTCTGAATCCAAATTTAACAGGCTTAAATTCCAGGTTATTCTGAAGACGGAATGGCATGTTTATCTACCGGCACCGGAAAAGGATGGTGAACAATGAAAAGTGATTCTATAAAGAAAGGTATTGAACGGGCCCCGCACAGGTCTTTATTGTATGCCACAGGCTGCTCCAGGAGTGATTTTGATAAGCCTTTTATTGGAGTGGTTAACAGTTTTACTGAAATAGTGCCTGGTCATATCCATCTTAATGAGATTGCCAGCGCGGTCAAGGACGGTGTGCGGGCTGCTGGGGGAGTGCCATTTGAATTCAATACCATTGCTGTTTGTGACGGCATAGCCATGAATCACGCCGGTATGAAGTACAGTCTTCCTTCTCGTGAATTGATAATCGATACAATTGAAACCATGGCCCAAGCCCATGCCTTTGATGCTCTGGTGTTTATCCCCAATTGTGATAAAATTGTTCCAGGCATGTTGATGGCTGCTTTAAGATTAAACCTGCCGGCCATTTTTATCAGCGGCGGACCGATGTTAGCTGGAAAACTACCCACTGCTGATGGCATAAAAACAGTGGATTTGAGTTCCACCTTTGAGGCAGTCGGGAAAGTCGCCAGCGGTAAAATAACTGAAGCTGAATTGACTCAGTTGGAAGAAGTAGCCTGCCCTGGCTGCGGAAGCTGTTCCGGTATGTACACTGCCAATACTATGAACTGTATGACCGAAGTACTGGGCATGGGCTTGACCGGAAATGGCACCGTTCCGGCCATTGCCACTAAAAGGCGGAGACTGGCCAGGGAGGCCGGTGAGCGAATAATGCAGCTAGTGGCCGCCGATATCCGTCCGCGTGATATCATCACCCGTGACGCGATTCACAACGCTTATACCATTGATATGGCACTCGGCGGCAGTACCAATACTGTTTTACATGTTAGCGCCATCGCTCATGAAGCGGGAATCAAGTTTCCGCTGTCTGAGATCAATGTTATCAGTGAGCACACTCCATATCTATGTAAATTGAGCCCGTCCGGCGATAACCATATCGAGGACCTGGACCGGGCAGGTGGTATTCCGGCCGTCATGAAACAAGTCCAAACCCTGCTGAAGACTGAATCTAAAACGGTCTCCGGAAAGACCATTGCCCAGATCATTGCTGAAAGCAAGGTCAATGATGAGAGTATCATCCATTCGTTAAAAACCGCCTATTCTCAGAAGGGCGGTACGGCTATTTTATTTGGTAATCTGGCCCCGCAAGGAGCGGTGGTGAAAAGATCTGCCGTAGCCGCGGAAATGATGGTTCATTGCGGTCCGGCCAGGGTCTATAACTCTGAAGATGAAGCCACCAAAGCCATTATGAATGGCGCCATCAAACCCGGAGATGTGGTGGTGATTCGGTATGAAGGCCCCAAAGGTGGTCCGGGTATGCGTGAAATGTTAACTCCCACCTCAATCATTGCGGGCATGGGTCTGGACAAAGAGGTGGCGCTGATCACTGATGGGCGTTTTTCCGGAGCGACACGCGGCGCTTCCATCGGACACGTTTCGCCGGAGGCTGCCATAATGGGTCCCATTGCGGCTCTGTG
>DAOUAU010000067.1:0-2829 GCA_034433195.1 Dehalococcoidales bacterium | reverse complement strand
TAGAGCGGCAGTGCGAAGATGAATTTATCCGGGAAGCAGCAGCTATTATACCTCAAAATCAAGCTGTCCTGTCTCTGGCCTGCGGTGTGGGGGTCCAGATGGTGGGCAGCCGTTTTCCCAAAACACCTGTCTTACCCGGTGTCAATACTACTTTCATGGGTATTCTGGAAAAACCGGGGTTGTTCCTGGAGCGCTGCCTGGGCTGCGGAGATTGCTTCGTCGATAAATTCGGCGGATTTTGTCCCATCAGCCGCTGCGCCAAGAAACTGTTTAACGGCCCTTGCGGCGGGTCCAGCGCCGGTAAATGTGAAGTAAATTCTGAAACCGACTGTGTCTGGCAATTGATTATTAACCATGCCGCGGAGAACGGCACCATGGCAAAATTGACGGAATACGTGCCGCCCAAAGACTGGCGCCCCAGCTATGCCGGTGGAACCCGCAGACTGCTCAGAGAGGATCATATCATATGAACGGCAGTAAATTACAACAGCTTTTAGACCAGGGCCAGTTTGTGGTCACCGCTGAGATCGGCCCTCCGCGCGGAGCGGACCCGGATGTGGTGCGTATCAAAGCTAATGCAATGTTAGGTTATGTGGATGCCATCAATGTCACTGACAATCAAACCGCCATCGTCAGAATGTCCAGCATCGCCTCTTGCGCTCATCTGGTCTCCATGGGCTTTGAACCGGTGATGCAGATGGTAACTCGTGACCGCAACCGGCTCGCTTTACAATCTGATATCATGGGGGCCTATTCACTGGGTATCTGCAATATTCTGTGCCTTTCCGGTGACCATCAAACCTTCGGCAGTCAGCCGGAAGCCATGAATGTTTTTGACATTGACTCTTTGCATCTGATCAACCTGGTAAAAACCATGCGTGACAAGGGTACCGATATGAGCGGTTTCGCCCTTACCGGGGCACCCCGGATGTTTATCGGAGCAGCGGAAAACCCATTTGCTGATCCGCCGGACTACCGGGTAATACGGTTGGCCAAGAAAATCGCCGCCGGAGCTCAATTCATACAAACTCAATGTGTTTATGATTTGGAGCGTTTCAAGGAATGGATGAAAATGTCCGCCGACCAGGGTCTAACCGAGAAAGTCCACATACTGGCCGGCGTCACTCCTCTGAAATCCGCCCGCATGGCCAAAAACATGGCTTCTAGAGTCGCCGGCATCAGTATCCCGCAGTCCGTCATAGAAAGAATGGAGGGTGTTCCCAAAGAGAAAGCCGCCTCGGAAGGAATCAAAATATGTTTGGAGACCATCCATGAATTGCGGCAGATTAAGGGTATCCACGGCATTCATATCATGGCTATTGATTGGGAAGAAAGAGTGCCGGAGATAGTCAGAGCAGCCGGTCTGCATCCCAGGCCCCAGAGCTGATAGTTGGCCATCGATCAGGAGTAATGAATGCCAAAAAAATATCGGATTCATACCGCCAAAATGGACCCCCGATTCAATCCGATCGGCAAATATGCCACTATTGAATTTCGTGAAGATTGCGCCGGCAGTTGCCGCGGCTGTGTCAAAAAGCAGTGCGCCTATAATATTTTCAAAGACAACACTGACCACTGGAGCAATATGCAGTCCCCGGAGTTTTTATACATCTGCAAAAGCTGTTACCGCTGCGTGGAAAATTGTACCAAAGGAATTTTTTCGTTGGCCATCAATCCCGAATACCGCACGCTCGGAGATGACTACTGGACAGCCGGCATCATCAATTCCACCTGGGCGCAGGCCCATACCGGAGCCATCCCGGTATCCGGCGCCGGTTACCGCGGAAAGTTTGCCGGAGCAGGCTTTGACTCCATCTGGACGGATATGTCCGAAATCGTCCGCCCCACCCGTGACGGCATCCACGGGCGTGAATATATCAGCACGGTAGTAGAGCTTTCGCGCCGTCCGGGACGGCTGAAGTTCAATGCGGATCTGACTTTGGACACACCTGAGACCCCGATATTGGAAATCCCGCTGCCGGTTACGCTGCTGCAACCCAAATTCGGTGTTTTGAGCCAGAACGTGCTTTTAAGCATGGCCGCAGCCGCCCATGAAGTGGGAACACTTTTCTTCATGCGTCCCGAAAGTTATACCCCGGCCTTCTCAGCCTATGCCGCGAATGTGGTACCTTGCCTGGCCGCGGAGAATCTGGACCAATATGCCCACCTGGCAAAAAGCAGCCGTATGGTAGAGTTAGCTGATACTCCGGAGGTTGGGAATGTCATCTCCAGACTACGCCAGATCAATAAGGACGTTTTTATTGCCATCGGATTGCCTCTGGATGCTCAAGCGGCCGCCCGGGCCGCGGAGCTTTCCCGCCTGAATGTAGATACCCTTCATTTTTACGGCAGTGATCGCGGTCGCGAAGTCAGCTCCCGGCAGCCGCATCACATGAAAGACATGATCCAGGCAGTGCATCTTGAATTGGTGGAAATCAGAGCGCGCCATTCCATCAATCTGATTTTTGCCGGAGGCATGGCTTTGGCTGAGCATTTGGCCAAATCGATTATTTGCGGCGCTGATGCGGTATCCATCGATATTCCACTATTAATCGCACTGGAGTGCCGGATGTGTTACCGCTGTACTAAAGGGCAAGCCTGTCCGGTCCAGCTGGAAGCGATCGAATTAAAATGGGGCAGCCAGCGTATGGTCAATTTATTAGGCGCCTGGTATAACCAGCTTCTGGAGGTAATGGGCGCATGCGGTATCCGGGAAGCTCGCCGTTTGCGGGGTGAGACGGGACGATCGATGTGGTTCGAGGATTTGGAAAGAGACAATTTCGGACCACTTTTTGGAACCCGCAAAGTGACTGGCGTCTGAACCCACCC
>DAOUAU010000066.1:0-3478 GCA_034433195.1 Dehalococcoidales bacterium | reverse complement strand
GGTTTAGTGGATTCAAATCCTGTCACGCTGCCCCGCGAAGCTCCGGATATTTTTATGGAGTGTAATTCCGGCATCCTGATGATTACTCTGGCATCGGTATTGCTGTAGCCGCGGCCCGGTTCCAGTTTGACATATACAGTGCGGCCGGACTGGTAAACTTTCAGATGTTTGATGATGTTATGATGTGTGGATACCGTTACACCGCAATCCGCTGATTGGGCGACTTCATAACGAAAATTATGGGAAATCTCAATGCTGTCGAAATTGTTGAAAGTATAGACTTGTTCCTCAATGGGTCCGGAACCGATGGTATAAACTCCGGAATAACAACTGGTCATAGAAATTCCTATCAGGCAGGTTAAAGCGGCAAATCCGATTAGCAGTTTTTTCATTTCAGCCCTCCTTGCTTCAATTCTATGGTTCCACTATAGTTTAAAATAAAGCCGGGCGCGTCCTGCGAGAGGGGAGAATGCGGGCAGCGGAAATGCCAGTCTTGACCTGGTCAACCGGACAGTAACCTCCAAAGTATCTCCTTTAAACAAGAGATCATGAAGATACGGGTTGCAGAGCAATGCTGGCTGAGGTAAGCTGAAAGCATGATTCAAGTGACACCGGAAATTGCCATCAATGAGAGTGAAATAGGGCAGGATTTTGTCCGTTCGTCCGGACCGGGTGGACAAAATGTCAACAAACTATCCACTGCCGTTGAACTGCGTTTTGATGTCGCTAATTCACCGTCCTTGCCGGAAGAAGTACGCCGGCGACTGATGGCACTGGCTAAAAGCCGTATCACGGAGAGGGGCATTCTGGTGATTGAGGCCCAACGTTTTCGGACTCAACTGGCCAACCGTCAGGACGCTTTGGAACGCCTTTTAAAACTGATCTCCCAGGCGGCCCGGAAGCCGAAGGTGCGCCGGCCGACCAGACCGACCAGAGCTTCCAGGGAACGGCGCCTGGAAGTTAAACACCGGCGGTCAGGCGCCAAACAATTGCGCGGCAGAGTCAGCGAAGACAGTGCGTAAGCAATCTTCACCACCGCCGGGGTGATCGATCAACCAGTGATACCGGACTGCTCCGGTTTCTTTCCGAGTTCAATTTGGTTGGATGAAAATTTTGGCAAAGAAAGAGTAATCCCTGCTACAATACCGCTGCAGTTGGTCCTGACGGATGTGAATGCGACTAATAAATAGTTACAGGAGGGTAGAATGGCAACATTAGAAGAACTGGAGAAGCGGATCAAGTCGATTGAGGACATTGAGCAAATCAAAAAGCTGCATCAGCATTACATGATGCTGATGGACGATCTGAAGTATGAAGAGGTGCTTGACCTCTTCACCGAAGACGGTCAGATTGAAATCCGTAATTCGGGTGTCAGGCAAGGCCGCAAAGGGCTCTCCTCGGTTTACATCGATATCCTGTCCAAAAACCGGGGTGATACCCGCTTTGACGGGCATATGGTGATCATGCCGGATTTGACGGTGGATGGGGATACCGCCACAGGCACATGGGTGGTCTATATGCTTTTCAGCAGGCCCACAGTTCAATGGGTGCAGGGCAAGAATGAATGTCAGTACCGCCGGGTCAACGGGGTTTGGAAAATATCAAAATTGAAATTCACCCGCACTCTGGCTTCGGATAAGTCTTTGTACCCGTAAGAGAAGCAATAAGGCCAGGTTCACACCGGAAAAATATCTGAGGAAAATATCTGGTTATCAGCCTGAAAATGGGCTACAATAGCTTCATTCTGACTACCCGGAGATATCCATGGATGGATTAGTTGAAAAAACGCTGGACATTTATGCCCGGTTTGAAAAAGAGGTCGGGCGGCTGCATCAAATTGAACCTTTATGGCAGCCCTGCAATGACTGCACTGACGGCTACTGCTGTCGCAGTGAAACCGTTCCTGTGATGAAACATGAGTGGGAACGCATCATCAATTTTGTGAAGACTGAAATGCCGGACAATCAAAAACGGCGGCTGCAGACCAATATTGAAAAAGGCAAACCCAAATGCCCGTTTTTAATGCGGGAGCGCTGCGCAGTTTATGCGGTGCGCACCTGGACCTGCCGCATCTATCCTTACACCATCTCTTCACATCGTGCAGCGCACCAGGGGGAATTTATTGTCCCCTATTGCGCGGCTTATGCCGCCACCTTTGGCTCAAGAGAAAACCGGTTGGAGGCCTACCGGCCGCAAATCATTCAAAAAATGGAGGGCACCAATCTGGTTAAAATCCGCATTAAAGATAGTCTGGAATTCTGGGTGATTGAGATCAGCGCTTATAGCGCTGAGTTCGCGGCCATGCTGCCCCGCAATGAAAAAGGCCTGATGGATGGGGACGATATGCACAACTGGGCTGGAATAGTGAAATACCTGCGTGACAACCGTAAAATAGACCAGGCTAAATTTTTAGAACTGCTGGGGTTGGGTTAGCACCAGCGCTCCTGGCTCTTTTGCCCGATGTGGTTTGGGATTTTATATGTAAAACAACGCGCAAGAGGAGGGGGAGAGAAAAAATCCTCCCCTCCTCTGCCGGTTTTATACCGCCATGGGATGATGGTAGGTTTGAACCGATTTATCCATCTCTCCGGTAATTGGATGCGGGAATGAATAATGCAGGTGATAGCCGGAGGGATAGGGATAAAAAGCGGTGGGTGGATGGTCCGCTCCCGGCATGGGCAGGAATCCTACCACGGGTTGGATCAGCCAGCCGGTTTCAAAACGGGTATAGAAAGTGGTATTCCAATACAGCCTGGTGAATAGCCACTTTCCCTGCTCTTTGATGAATTTGTTCTCATAATAGCCGTGCAGCCAGTACTGGCCGTTTCTGCCGCCGAAGGGGAAGGTCTCAGCCAACCAGGTATGCCAGCGGCCGCTGGCGGTTTTCCCGTCCGGATGGATAGTGACTACGCCACCAATCTGGATGATGACGGTGCCGCCCGCCGTACCGCGAATACGCGGTGGGGGAGCCTGTGTGGGTTTGCCGGTCTGGCCGCCGGCGCCCATCAGATACATCTTTTTCACCCCTTCAAATCCCAGGTGTTGTCCGTGGCTCTCAATCTCTACCGATTCGGTATTTTCTTTGGAAAAAAGATCAACAATTTTGGACATCTGACGGGTATCAAAATAATAACCGTAAATCCTTTCCAAATTTTCTATTTCATGAACATCTTCCAGGCGCGTTATTTGCTCTTCCAGTTCCTTCAAGTCCATTTTCTCACTCCTCTAAAAAAATGATCGCCTATTCTCCCGTCACCGGATGTTTGAAATGGACCGGGACACGGAAAGGAGAAGGATAAGGAGCATAAACGGTTGTAGGAGCATCCGGCGGTATGTAGGGGTCAGGCCCGTTGGCGCCTACTACCGGGACTTTCAGCCAGCCGTCTTCATAAGGAGTGCGGAAGGTCAGAAAGAAGTGCAGCTTCTTGATTTTCCATTTGCCGTCTTCTTTAACATATTCGTTCTCATACACACCATT
>DAOUAU010000065.1:0-3130 GCA_034433195.1 Dehalococcoidales bacterium | reverse complement strand
CCACCAGATCGCGATTTTTCCCCTCGGATTCCCGTGCGGCGATAGCAGCCTGTTTTTGCATATTAAGCTCTTGTCTCAGGACATGATTGGTATGGCGTAATTCTTCGGTGCGCTGTTTAACCAGAAAATCCAGATCGGTGATATCAGCAGAAGATTTGCCTGGGGCAGGCGCCGGGTTGTTCTGATGATACATTGTCACCAGTCCGCCAAAACCACCCGAGTTATCCCAAATAACACAGACTACCACCCGGGTTGTGAATTTTGAGCCGTCTTTTCGCGAACACATTACATTGCCGGTCCACTCACCGGTTTCGGTCAAACATTTCATCATCTCATTGTTAATCAGAGGTTCAAGAATTGCGGTACGAATCCGCGACGAGGCGTTGGTACCCAGTATTTCTTTTTCTGTCCAGCCAAACAATTCTTGAGCCTTTTTATTCCATTGCGTGATGATCAAGTTCTTATCTGTAACCAATATCGCCTGTTCGGATATCTCAGAGAGGGTTTTTTGAATACGGTCTATCTCAAATTTCTTGTGTAAATGACTGATATCGATCACGGTGCAAAAGCACTGGCTGAGACGGCCCCGGGAATCCCGTATGGCGGCGCTCTCAAGGATAACCGGAATAAAGCTGCCATTGCGCTTTTTTAAACGAAGTTCACACTGTTGTTTCATGTTTCCGGAGAGCACCGATTGCAAATGGGTGCTAAAAATCTCCTGATCTAAGGGGGCGATAAAACGTGAAAAATCGGCTTTTTTCGAGTTACGTTTTTCAACGCCCAGCCAATCGCATAAAGTCAGATTCATTTCCAGAATCACGGCTGAAGAATCCAGGGTGAGATAACCGTTTGGAGCATAATCGTACAACAACAAATATTTATCGCGTGTTTCTTGCAGTTCGTGGCGCAAAAGCCCGATTTGAATTTCGGGGGCAATATTTTTAATATCGGGGGAGGGTGCGGTCTGGTCAGTTTGTTCCGCTATTTTCTGCGGCAAATTACCCGGGAGATCAGAATCGTATGTAGCATTCTGATTGGAGGAGGTGGTGTTATTCAGGGCTTTATCCGTGTGTTCTCTCACTCATCCTTGTCCGGCAGATATGTCATATACGTTAATAGTATTATAATGGAACTGATATAAAATAAGCAATACAAGGATTCACTGAATGAGGAGCCTGATTTACTCTCACAAGATTAACCGGATTGAGTGGGTTATGATTTGATACATTGCTGAAAACAAGAGCACTCCAATAAACCTTCATTGATTACTTTTGACAGCTAACCCATGATGTCACTATAATTAGTGTAACGTCAAAACAGGAATATGCGGAGGAGGGCATCTCAGAATGGCAAATGTAGTAGGAAAAAGATATCGCTGCGCAAAATGCGGCTCCGAGTTTATTGTAACCAAGGGTGGCAATGGAACCCTGGTCTGCTGCGATCAGCCTATGGAACTTAAAAAATAGATAGTAGAGATTACAAGGAGGCACCTAAAAGTGGCTAATTCATTAGGAAAAAGATACCGCTGCGCAGTTTGCGGAACAGAAACGCTATGCACCAAAGCGGGCGGCGGCGAAATTATATGCTGCGGCCAACCAATGAAAACACAGGAAGCTAAACCTATTCCTTCGTCTGACTAAGGCCAGGGGTAATTTTAAAACCCATATTTGAGGATTATTGCAGGGTGTGTCCTCGGACCATTCACAATCAGCAAAGAGTTCGCGGGACTGGAAAGCAAAAGAAAAGGCAGTTCAACTGCCTTTTCTTTTACTTTCCAGATTCAATATTGAAAAACCAACAGCTATTTGCCCTGGAGTAAACTGAAGAATTCATTACGCGTGGCATTTTTACTGCGGAATGTTCCCCGCAGGGCGGAAGTGATCAGTGTGCTGCCGGGTTTTTTAATGCCGCGCATTACCATACACAGGTGTTCAGCCTGAATAACTACTCCCACTCCATCCGCTTTCAGAGCTTCCATTATGGAATCGGCAATAACTGAAGTCAGTCTTTCCTGGAGTTGGGGTCTTTTAGCCACTACCTCCACCACGCGGGGCAGTTTGCTGGCGCCTACCACACGTCCTTCATTATTGGGAATATAACCCACATGGGCTACACCGTAGAATGGCAGCAAATGGTGTTCACACATTGAATAGAAGGGAATGTCACGCACTATGACCATTTCACGATGACCTTCCTCAAAAGCTACTTTGAGTTCGCTTTTGGGGTCTTTACCGATGCCGGCGAATAGCTCAGTATACATTTCAGCCACTCTGCGGGGAGTATCCATCAGCCCTTCCCGCCTGGGGTCTTCTCCGATGGCTTCGATCAACAGTGCGACTGCTTTTTTTATTTTATCCTGATCAATCATGAAACACCGCCTTATCTATAAAAATTAGGTTAATAACAAAACATGGTATCCCGGAGTTGGCCGGCAGTCCCAGGATGGCGGGAGGGTTTTTAAAGCAATCTTGCCTTCAAAGATAATAATGACGTGCTGTAATCCACAGCGCCAGCGATGGCCATCACCGTGCCGTGGTCTTTCAATGAACCCGCAAGGTCAGCGTTTTCCAATTTGGGTTGTAATTCAGAGCAACCCGGTTATTCAGCCGGAGCATCCTTATTAACCGGGGAGGTTTCACCTGCACCCATGGGAAACACCGGGATTTTCACGGTAATGGGCAAATGTTGTTTGTAGCTGAAGGAGACTTCTACCCAGAATACCGTTTTATAAATCCTCCACTCTGATAAAATTACTGATCTCTCTGACCACAATCAATTTGGCCATTTCATTAAGCGCTTTTTGCATGGCAGCTTCATTTGCCGGATGGGTCATGATAACAATTTCTGCAGATTGGGTAGTTCTATCGGTTTCTTTCTGCACCATGCCGGAAATGCTGATATTGTTATCACCCAGAACTCTGGTAATTTGAGTGATCACGCCTGCCCGGTCAGGAGTAGTCATGCGTAGATAATAACGAGTGATCACTTCAGACATCGGTTTAATGACCCTGGGTTTAGGCAGCCAGCGTACTCTGGCTCCGGATTTAAACAGAATATCCTGCGCAGCGGCTACAATATCAGCTACAACGGCGCTGCTGGTAGGATTGGGGCCGGCTCCGCGTCCGTAAAA